>JARFQS010000532.1 GCA_029287645.1 Thermoanaerobaculia bacterium
GTGCTATTTCGAGGCTCGGCGCGTGGTTTCGTGGCTCACAGCCAGCCCCGGTACGTCGGTGCTATGCTGCAATCCATCCAAAGGAGACGGCCGTGGCGAGACCCGACTACCTCATCTGCCTCAACTGCGAAGCGCCGACCTACGTTTTCGAGTGGGAAGACGACGAAGTCACCGAAGCCTACTGCGAGCTCTGCACCAGCGAAGAGGTCGATCAGTTCTTGACCCAGGAAGACTTCGACGCCCTGATCGAAGCCTGAGAAGCAGACAGTTCGTCGGAGGACGGATTCGGCAGCGCTTCGGGCAATGCCAGCCGGATCAGTGTGCCCTCACCGGGGCGACTGACGACGGTCAGATCGGCGTGATGGGTCTCGGCGATTCTCCTCACGACCGGTAGACCCAGACCGGTTCCTCCCTTGCGCGTCGAATAGAAGAGGTCGAACATCTGCGACTGCACTTCCTGGGACATCCCGCTTCCTCGATCTTCCACTTCGAACACCACTCGCTCCTGCTCTCGGGTGACTCCCAAGCGCACCTCGGTGCCATCCTGGGCCTGTTCGCTCTCGCTCGCCGCCAGCGCGTTTTGCACCAGGTTCAGCAGGAGCTGGTTCATCTGGC
This sequence comes from Thermoanaerobaculia bacterium, assembly GCA_029287645.1. GTDB lineage: Bacteria > Acidobacteriota > Thermoanaerobaculia > Multivoradales > JAHEKO01 > JAUVRX01. The sequence goes on from JARFQS010000532.1 coordinate 616, forward strand.
CGGGGTCGACGCGCACCTTCGCTCCCCCGCTCCTGTCGTCCACGGTCAGCCGGGCACCCCTGGACCGGAGCTCCCCTTTCAGTACTTCTCGGCATCGCTCCAGAAGCTCGACGGCCGGTATCTCCTCCAACTCCAGGGGGCGCGGCCGTGCGTACTGCAGGAAATCGGTCACCAGCCTCTCCAGCCGATGGATTTCATCGCGGGTGATGGACATGAGCTTGGCCTTGGACTGTGCGTCGGGCGGTATCGCCGTTTGACCCGAGAGCTCCTCTTCCAAGAGCTGCATATTCAGGTTCAGGGAGTTCAGGGGATTGCGGATCTCGTGCGCCAGGCCTGACGCCAGGGTACCGATGTAAGCCATCCGCTCCGCCTCGCGAGCCTGCTCCTGGAGCGTCTGCGCCCTCTTCCAAAGACGCCAGATGACGGCAAAGGCCAGCAACAGGACCAGGAAGGTCAGAGCGGCGACCACAGCCGTCTTTTGAACCAGCTCCGAGCGCAGGGTCTCGATGCTTCTCTGCAGCTCACCCTGGCTGATTCCGACCCGCAGGTAACCCAGCTCACCGATCGGTAGGTTCAGGTCGTAGAGCTCCTCCAGAGGAACCTCCAGGGGAAAGGTGGCTTCCCTGTCGATCGGTCTCTCCTCGATGCGGGATGGTCTTTCCCCTCCCTCCACCACCAGAGTGTCCGAAGGCTCCAATTCGAGCACCGTTTCGCCGGCCCCGCGGAAGACCAGCCGGCCCTCCCCGTCCACCACTTCGACCGTACGCACGAACTTGCGCTGCTTCAGGATGGAGTCGATGTAGGTCTGCACCTCCCTCTCCATCGCCGTGACCGTATAGAGGTCTCCTCCAGCCTCCTCGGCAGTTCCGGCGAGTCGCTCGGCCAGACCCTGGGCCTCCTCTCGGGTCTCCAACAGCACGCGCTCGATCTCGCGCTTCGAGAGCGATCGGAACAACAGCCAGCCGAAGAGCCCGATGTCCAGGAAGATGAAGAGACCCAGCAACAGGGCGACTCCAAACAGCTTGCGGGACGAGGTGGAAGGTGCCTTCGGAGACATCGCGTTCAAGGATAGCAAGCTCTTCCGCCTCCCTATCGCGGAGTTCATTGACCCCCGAAAGAGCCGTTGGTTAGCATCCTCGGAGCGAGTTCCTGAAATCCTCTCCAGCACTCGAGTCATGAGACCTCAGCCCCATCGGAGTGTCGCCTCCCACCGGATGCTGACGCTGGTTTCCCTTCTCGTCCTCTCTTTCGCCTGCCAACGAGGGGATCAACAGGGCGAGACTGCGACGAGGTCCGCGACACCTCTTCGTGGTGGCACACTGGTGGTGGCGATCAGCAATGACATCCACGGGATCAACCCCCTGATCTCGGGCGCCGATAGCCAGACGACGGCGGTGCTCGATCGGCTCTTCCTGCATCTGTTCGAGGAGCAACCCGACTACCACGAGCATCCGCCGACCTTTGCGCCCAGTCTGGTCGAGAGCTTCGAATGGTCCGCGGACGCCACCCTTCTCGAGCTCGAGCTCCGCTCGGAAGTCTCATGGTCCGACGGAGTGCCGGTGACCGCCGAGGACGTGCGCTGGACTTGGCAGGCCCAGACCGATCCGGATCTGGCATGGGGCTACGCCCAATCGAAGGAGAACATCCGGGACGTCGAAGTGACAGGACCGCATAGTCTCGAGATCCACTTTCACAGAGCCTCCCCCAGCCAACTGGCGGACCTCAACGAAGGTGTGATCCTGCCCAGGCATGCGTGGGGCGACCTACCGTTCGCGGAGTGGCGGTCGAACGAGTCGTGGTTCGTGGAGCAACTCGTCGTCAACGGGCCGTTCGACCTCGAGAGCTGGACACGACAAGAGCAGATCGTCTTGCGGCGCAACGAGGCCTTTCCTCGACCTGGGCTCCCGAGGGTCGACCGCGTGATCTATCGAGTTGTGCCTCAGAAGCAAAACCAGATCGGCGAGTTGTTGGCGGGCGAGGTCGATTTCGTGGAACAGGTACCGCCTTCCGAGGTCGGCCGCCTCGAGCAACGAGAGATCCAGATACTTCGTTTCTGGGCTCGCCAGTTCAACTACATCTGCTGGAACACCGGTCGCCCTCTCTTTGCGGATCCGGAGGTGCGACGTGCCTTGACACTGGCGATCGATCGGCAGGAGATCGTCGATGCCCTCTGGTACGGCTTCGCCAGGGTCGCCGTTTCGCCATTCCTGACCAGCACCTGGGCTCATGACCCCGACCTGGAAGCACTGCCCTTCGATCTGGAGGCCTCGCGCCGTATTTTGCAGTCCAAAGGCTGGAGCGACACGGATCAGGACGGGATCCTGGACCTCGAGGGTCAGCCCTTCTCTTTCGAGCTCATCACCAATACGGGCAGCCCGGTGAGAAACGATGCGGCTGTCATGGTCCAGGAGCACTTGCGGCGAGCCGGCATCCAGGTCCGCCTGAGGCAGCTGGAGTTCAACACCGTTGTCAGCCGAGCCCTGGAGCACGACTTCGACGCCCTGCTGGGCGGCTGGGACATCGACACATCCATGGACCTGACCTACGCCTTCCATACCGAGTCCATTGAAGACGGCTACAACTTCGGACAGTTCTCCGACCCGGAAGTCGATCGACTCATCGATGCCGCCAATCTGGAGACGGATCCGATCGTGCGTGTCCAGCAGCTGCGAGAGATCGAGGCGATCGTGCATCGCACACAGCCTTATACTTTCCTCTGGGAACCACAGCGACTCTCCGCTGCCTCGAAACGACTGCGCGATGCGACTCCCAGCTCGGTCAGCCCCTACTTTCGCCTCGAGGATTGGTGGCTTGCCGGAGTGGACTGATCTCCACCTGGGTTCGACATGAGCTCTTCAACTCTGGGATTTCTGGTCCGCCGTTCGTCCGCGGCAGCGCTGCTGGTCTTCATCGTCCTGAGCTTCACCTTCTTCTTTATCCATCTGGCGCCCGGGGATCCGACGCTCGTTCTCCAGGATCCGCGTCTTACCGGCGAGCAGCGCGAAGCCATGCGCAGTGCGTACGGACTCGATCGACCTCTCGCAGCACAGTACCTGAGCTGGCTCCGGGCCGTCGTCTTCGACGCCGACTGGGGGATCTCCTACGTTCACTCTCGACCCGTCACGGAAGTCATCGCCGACTACGCGATGCCAACCCTGCTGTTGGCTGGGGCCGGGCTCCTCATTCAGTTCGGCGTAGGCCTCCTCGCTGGGGTCGCCGCTGCTCGCCACGTCGGTACTTCCAGGGACCACCTGATACGTCTCACCGCGATGGTCCTGTACTCCCTGCCCGTCTTCTGGACGGGTCTCATGGCATTGCTGCTGTTCAGCTACAACTGGTCACTCTTCCCTCCAGGGCACCTGCGGTCGATCGATGCGGCTTCGCTGTCGCCGATCGCCAGAGCGATCGACCTCCTCCACCATCTGGCACTGCCGGCTCTCGTCCTGGGTCTGGCCGCCGCCGGTGGCACAGCTCGATTCACCCGCAACAGCCTGCTCGAGGAGCTCGGCCAGGACTACATCCGAACAGCTCGTGCCAAGGGTCTGAGCGAGTCCAGGATCGTTTGGGTGCATGCCCTGAAGAACGCCGCAGCACCCATTCTCCAACTCTTCGGCTTGTCTCTTCCGCTGCTGCTGAGCGGCGCCCTCGTCGTCGAAGTCGTCTTTTCCTGGCCCGGTCTGGGCAGACTCACCTTCGACTCGATCCTGAGCCGCGACTATCCGGTGGTCCTCGCCACCACGGCGTTGACCGGAGTGCTGGTCGTGATCGGAAATCTGGTAGCCGATCTGCTTCACGGGGTGACCGACCCAAGGGTGCGGCAGTGAGCGTGAACCGTCACTCCTCGAGCCAGTGGCTCCGATCTCCCCTCGGCCGGGTGGGGCTGATGATCGCCGTTATCCTGGGTGCCGTCGCCATCGGAGCGCCGCTTCTCGCACCCCAGGCTCCCCACGATCAGACCGACCCGGTGGCAGGCCGACACCCCCCACCGCACACCAGCCGTGTCGTACTCCAGCTGCGGGAAGGCGGTTGGCTCCTCGCGGACAGCGCCGAAATCACCGAGAGCGGCGTGGAAGTCGAGCGACTGGGACGCAGCGAGACACTGCCCATGGCCGAGTTCTCGGACGATACGGACGGTAGCCCTCTGAAGCGAAGGTTCTTTCTTCTGGGCACCGACAAATACGGCCGGGACCTCTGGTCGA
>JARFQS010000314.1 GCA_029287645.1 Thermoanaerobaculia bacterium
GTCATTGTCTCGTGGGCTCGGAGATGTGTATAAGAGACAGACCTCCGCCTGCCTCGCCAACTCTTCATCGGCGATCATCTCGTAGGTGGTACCCCACACAGCTCCCACCGAGAGAAGCAAGATCAAGCCACCGGCCAACAACGCGGTGAGACCGTTCCGACCCCGATCCGCACCGGGATCCTGTTGGCCTTCAGGGAGTGTCTGTCGCGCTCGTCGCGTCATCCGTCGATGTTTCCAGCCTTCCCGTTCCCTCTTCCTCTCATCCGGAAGTAGGGGCCTTCTTTTTCGAGCTCTCTGAAGAGCCTTTTTCCTTGCTAGCGGCTTTGCTTTCGCCAGAGTCCTTCGGCTTGGACTTCGAGTCCTCCTTGGCACCCTGCGATTCACTCGCGGAAGACGAGTTCTTCTTGGCGTAGTCCGTTACATACCATCCCGTACCCTTGAATTGGAAAGCAGGCGCCGAGAGAAGTCGTGTCATCTCACCGCCACAGGCTTCGCAAACTCCGACTGGCGGCGCACCGACCCGCTGCAGGACCTCGACGCGTTCGCCGCAGGATCGACATTCGTATTCGTAGAGCGGCATGGGGTCCGATTCTCTTGAATTCTCGATCGCGCCAGTGGATGCGAGAGACGTCTATTGGGTCATACGGTCGCCGGAGGTTCCCAGCTTGATCTTCAACGGCCCACTCTCAGACTTCTCGAGGTCTCGTCGGCGAACCAGTTTCAACACTTGAAAAGCGTACAGCAATTTTGCGGCTTCGGCCGGAGGTAGGGCTCCTTCGCCACAGAGTCGATACAGGGTGCTCGAGCCATTCACCCGCCGCAACAGCTCGTATGCCTCCTTGTCGATGCCCGTCTCGACCAGATCCTCCACCTCGTAGCAGGGCTCCAACACTGTTTCTTTGCTGCCGAGACGGGATACCAGCGGCTTGGCATCGGGAGCGCTCTTGATCCCCTGCACGATGACCCGCTTGATCGGCAGTTGGATCTGCACCATCTCCTCTTCTTCGAGTGCCCCAACTCCGAAGGTGACCTCTCCGTCCTGCCAGTAGAACAGACTCCAGACGATCGCTTCGATCTGCTTCCTGATCGACTCGAAGACTTCCTCGGGCGCTAGCAGTCCCCGCTCGATCAGCAGCACTCCGAGCCGTTTGTTCGAGCTCTGTCGGAGACGGGCAACGCTCTCCAGAGCGTCCCGGGATACGACCTTCTCCCGAAAGAGATAGGCGCCGAGACTGTCCTCGCGATCCGTCGAGCTGGCGTGGATGATGTAGCCGTCCCGAATCTAGACTCGCTTGATGAGACCGCCGCGCCGCACCTCGACAACACCGGGTACCCGGAATCGATCGATCGAGTGCAGCATCTCCGGCAGAGTGGTCTCCGCCAGGTTGCCACGATATTTGAATTTGGGACTCAAGGTAGGCTCAGTGCTGTAGGTGCTTCGAAACGCCGCAAAACCAACCGGATCCGAGGGACGGCAAACGGCGTCGAGTATAGCATCGGGTTTCAGCCCTTTCTTGTGAGAAACGCCTCTACTCCTCAACCCATCAGGCTCGATGATGACGACCGAAAACTGGATCTCTCCCGAAACCGCCTGGCAACGACTCAAAGGTCATTGCTCGCCGCTCGAGGTGGAAGAAATCAGCCGCAGAACGGCCTTGAACCGTGTGCTCGGCGCCCCTCTGGAAGCCACGGTGGATGTGCCGCCGATGGACGTATCCGCCATGGATGGCTTCGCGGTGTCCGGCGAGTTGGCAGCAGGTGACTACCTGCCGATCAGCGGCGTCATCCCGGCCGGAGCCAGTCCCGATTGCGAGCTCGAAGCCGAGACAACCATGCGCATCATGACGGGCGCGCCGGTCCCGCTGGGCGCCGACCGGGTCGTTCCCGTCGAGCAAACCAGCTCCACGGAAGACGAAGTGCTGTTTCGGTCTGGAACCGAGCCGGGCGCTCACATCCGACGCCGAGCTGAAATCCAAGCGCGCGGCGACCTCCTGCTGTCAGCCGGAACCCTCCTCACAGCCGGAGGCCTGAGCCTGTTGGCCACGCACGGCATCGCCAGGGTGCCAGTGCACCGCAGGCCACGGGTGGCCTTCCTGGCAACGGGTAACGAAGTCGTGCCTCCAGACCAGGAGCCACAGCCTGGACAGCTCAGAGATTCCCACACCGACTTTCTGCTGGCCGCGGGACTCTCGATGGGGATCGAGATCGAGCCGTTGGGAATCGCTGGCGATCTCAAGGAGGAGCTGCGGGAGAAGATCGGCGTGGGACTCGAATCAGACGTGCTTCTGATCGGGGGCGGCGTTTCCAAAGGGGATTACGATTTCGTCGAAGATGTGCTGGCTGAGCTGGGCTGCGAGGTTCTCTTCGACGCTATCGCGGTCCAACCTGGCAAGCCCCTGGTGGCAGCCCGCCATCCTGGCGGCCTGGTGTTCGGCCTCCCCGGCAATCCCGCGTCCGTCATGGCGGGCTTTTTCCTTTTCGTGCGTCCCACTCTCCGGCGATTGATGGGACTCCAAGGTGGCTTCTGGCACGGAGCCCTGCTCGGTGAGTTGACGGCACCGCTGCCCGCCGCCAAGGGCAGAGACCGCTTCCTCACCGCGGAAGTCGAATTCAAGGACGGCCGACTCCTGGTGGCGCCCATGTCACCCAAGGGTTCGCACGACCTGGGGGCATTTGCCAGAGGCACCGGCCTCGTGAGGGTGCGAGCCAACTCACCCGAAGCCCAGCCTGGACAGGCTTGTGAGTTCCTGCCCTTGGCTGACTGGCCTTCGCCCGTCAGATGACCGAACCCGGGTCCTCGAGACTCCTTATCGCTCGGGCGAAACCTCGCAGGTCAGACTCCGTAGAGAGATAGGTAACCTATTGGAGGAACCTCTCATGCGATTCGCCATCTTGTTGATCGTTGCAGGTGTCCTGTTGGCCCTACCACAGGCCTCGACCGCCAGCGACTGTCCCCACAGCGCGCCACGCCACGCCACCCTTGATGCAGCTGGGGCAACGACCCTGCACGTAGATGCCAGAGCCGGATACCTCGAGATTCGTGGCACCTCCGGATCGTCGGAGGTTCGCGTGAAGGGCGAAGCCTGCGCCCCCAATGAAGACACTCTGGAAGACATCGAGCTCCGTACCGACCGCAGGGGAGACACACTCTACATCGAGGTCGAAACCCCCGACGGCAACTGGCGACGCCACAGCCCGTACCTCGATCTCGAGATCGAAGCACCCGAAGGTCTGTTCTTGAAGGTCGAAGACACGAGCGGCAACCTGAAGATCGAGGGAGTCCGTGGCCTGGATCTGGACGACAACTCGGGCAACATCATCGTCCGTGACATAGCTGACGGCGTGGAGATCGAGGACGGCTCGGGTGAGTTGACCATCTCCGATGTGGGTGGTGAAGTCCGGGTCGACGATGGATCCGGAAGCCTCGAGATCGAGCATGTCACCGGACCGGTCTCCATCGAGGATGGCTCGGGCGAGATCACTGTCCGCGACACCGAGGCCGGGGTCGAGATCGTCGAGGACGGCTCGGGCAGCATCGAGCTCGACCATATCGGCGGCGACGTCCTGATCCAGGAGGACGGCTCGGGCAGCATTCGAGCCGAGAACGTAGCTGGAGACTTCATCGTCGAGCGGGACGGTAGCGGTGGGATCCGCTACGACGACGTCGAGGGTCGGGTCGAGATTCCCTGAGCTATTGCCCCTCTAGATCCCTCAACATCCCGCGAGTTCTGCCCCACCCATTCGGGTGGCGCATTCTCGTGCCCTCGGACGTAACCTGATAGAGCCACGACAAAGGCAAACCCGACGAGAGTCGGGGGCGCAAAGCCACGGGTCCTTGTCTCCTCCAGGACGGACCTCCCGCCCGCAGGACTCCAGGACCGCCGAGCTGCCGAAAGGCCGAGTTTCACGAACGACGGGCACCCCAGGTGCTCTGTTGGACCTTGTCATTGAGACGGATGGTTCGCGAGCGAAAGGAGATTCCAATGAGCGGAAAGTCGATTTTCACAGTCCTTTTGGGGGCGTTGCTTGTTTGTCTGATCTGTTCTCCTGCCGCATACGCCATCGGCGCCTGGTCAACGCTCGCCGACGCAATCTGGGACTTCGAAGGGGACCAAGAGGGAACCAACGCCGGAGAGACAGTCAGTGCAACCGGCGACTTCAACAACGATGGTTACGCGGATGTCGCAGTCGGTGCGAAGCTCTACAATTCAGGACAGACTCGATCGGGCATCGTGTGGGTCTTCTACGGCTCAGAAGACGGCCCGGCCGCGACCCCCAGCTTGACCATAAACC
>JARFQS010000062.1 GCA_029287645.1 Thermoanaerobaculia bacterium
CCGAACAGGCCCAGCACCGCGATGACCACCACAGCCAGGGCCAGGTAGTACACCATGCTGCTCATGAACGGGATCAGGGTCGAGTCGACGTCGGCCTTCTTCATCGCCTTGCGGGTGACTCTGCGCAGTATCCCGGCAACCATGCGCCCGACGATCAGCAGCGCAATGGCGCCCATTACCTTGAGGCCCCATGTGGTGAGCAGGTCGATAGATACGGCGGTAATTTGCTCGACGTTCATTGGTCCACTCCTCCTCTGTGTCGTTTCCAGCGGTCTGAAAAGGAAATGGGGCAACCGTACCGGTGCCCCGTGTCGTCGGCTCCTGAAGCGGCCTACTCTACCGTGCTCACTCGCGAGGGCGCGCCTCGAGCTCCATCAGCGGCTCGCCCTCGGCATCGTATAGCTCCAGACGATCGACGGTCATTACGAAGCCGCGTACGCGCTCCAGAGCTGCACCGAAGGCGGCCTCGGTCTCCATTCCGTGGATGCAGGCCATGCGCGTAGCGACCAGCTGGCCGAACCTCAGTTCCGCATCCAGCCGCGTGTAGCTTCCGGTCAGTCGGTTGCAGCCGGTTGACCCGGTGACGCGATGGTCTTCCGAGCGCAGCACCAGGTGCGGCTCGCTCTGGTAGTCGGTCACCACAACCCGCTCACCACCCAGAATCCTCAGCTTCCAGTAGGTGTCTTCGAGGTGCTCCACGACCGGTGCCGGTTCCCTGGAAGCTGCAGGGTAGACTCTGCGCAACAGCAGTTCGACCTCTCTCCCACTGCCCCTCGTCAGTACCGGATACGCCTGATCGGAGGTAAAGAGGAGGCGATCGCCGGCGGTGATCCGTGCCCTCACCGAGTAGGAGTGGTTTTCCCGAATCTGCGCCGGATCGAACAGGATCTGGAACTCGTAGGGCGGTGCCCCCAGGGATTCCTGACGAACCCGGCCGAGCTCCTCGGCCTTGACGTCCATCCGCGAAACATCCTCGAGAATGACTTCGAGAACGGCTCCGGGCGGCAGAGCCAGACGCTCACGGTACAGTGCCGTACCCGTGATGATCGCGTCGGATCCCGCCATGGCACCGCCTGCAAGGAGAACAAGAGAGGCCAGGCAAACGCCTGGCCTCGAGAGTACCCACATGCCGAGCTAGTCGATCGGCGGGATGCGCAGCACCTGCCCCGGGTAGATCTTGTCCGGGTCGGTGAGCATGGGCTTGTTCGCTTCGAAGATCACCGGGTACTTCATCGCATCGCCGTAGTACTTCTTGGCAATCAGCGACAAGCTCTCCCCGCTGACGACCGTGTGGAACTGAGCCTCGGGCTCGGGCGCGCTGACCTCGATCCGGTCATCGACCCTGGCGATGCCCACCGTATTGCCGACCGCCAGAATCACCTTTTCCCTGGTCGCCTGATCGCCAACCGTGCCACTCACCGTGGCCACATCGTCCTCGACCTTGACAGCCAGGTCCTGGATCTCGAGCCCCAAGCTCTCGACCTCTTTGGCGAGGGCCATGGCGCGCCGCCGATTGTTGATGTCCTGTCTCTCAGCAGCGCTGTATTGCTTCGTCATGTCCTTGGGCTCTGGCGCCTTGACTTCTTTTCCGGAGCCCTTCATGAAATCGAAGAAACCCATCCCTGTCTCCTTTTCTGTCCAATTTGCCTTAAAGACCAGCTGCACCAAACGTATCGCAGGCGTCGAGATCTCCTGTCTCCAGACCCCGCCTGAACCACTCTACCCTCTGGGCCGACGACCCGTGGGTGAAAGCGTCCGGGTTGACGAACTGACCCGACATCCTCTGAATCCGATCGTCCCCGATGGAGGCAGCCGCGTTCAGCCCCTCCTCGATATCACCCGCCTCGAGAAGTTCGCGACGTGCAGTCGAGTAACCCCAGAGTCCGGCCAGGCAGTCGGCCTGCAGCTCCATCAGCACCGACAGATCGTTCACCATGCGAGGACGGGCTCTCTGCCTTTGCCGAATCTCCTGCTCGATCCCCGTGATCTTCTGGACGTGATGACCGATCTCGTGAGCCAGGACGTAGGCCTGCGCAAAGTCGCCTGAAGCACCGAAACGCTGGCGCAACTCGTCATAGAACCCCAGGTCGATGTAGACCTTCTCGTCGGCCGGGCAATAGAAAGGGCCCGTCGCCGCCGATGCGAAACCACAGGCGGAAGCGACGCTGTCGCGGAATATCACCAGCTTGGCGTCGCGGTACTGCACTCCGTACTGCGGCAGGTACCTGGCCCAGATCGCCTGCGCGTCGTCCAAAACGAACGACACGAAGGCGACGAGCTCATCTTCTTCCGCCGTCGATTGCACCGGCCCTTCCTGAAAGCCCGTCGGCTGGGAGGGCTGCCCCCCACCACTGCTCATCAGGAGCAGCGGAATCGGATTCCAGCCCATGATGTAGCTCACCAGCAGGATCAGGAGAAACCCGCCACAGCCCAGGGCGCTACCCCGGCGATAGACCGGTCTCTGGCCTCGTCGATCCTCGACGTTGCGGCTAGGGCCGCGCGAAGTCCAACGCATCGTTCTCTACGTCCTAGGTACCCTTGATATCGTCGGCAACATCCTCGGCCGCATCCGCGACCTCGTCCACCGCTTCCTCGGCCACGTCCTCGGCCACACCCAACATCTCCTTGGCCTTGTCCGCCACGGCATCGGCGGCACCTGCGGTGGCCTCCCAAGCACCCTCGGCGGCATCGGCGACCGCGCTACCCGCGTCACTCACCATCTTGCCGGCATCGCTGGCCAGCTCGCCCGCCTTGTCCAGGGCGTCGCTCCCCATCTCCTTCGCCTTCTCATAGGCATCGCCAGCCATATC
>JARFQS010000105.1 GCA_029287645.1 Thermoanaerobaculia bacterium
GCTTCAGGACGGGCAACCACCTCGGAATCCAGCCCCACGGCTTCAAGGACAGTGTCGATTTCGCCGTGGACGATCTCGAGGACCTGACCGGCGTCCGTGTCGAGGCCCCGGTCAACAAGAAGGGGGCGGAGGTGCTTCTCGTGGTGCCCTCCGCCGACTACTTCGGCGATCCGCACTACTTCGGCTTCCTCGGCTACCTGGCCCTCTTCCACGAGATTGGTCTCGACTACACGCTCAGCACCTACGCTTCCGAAGGTGGAAACTTCGGCCTCTTCCACTCATCCGATATGATGAAGCGGCTGAACGCCAAGATCTACGCCGAGGCCAAACGCCTGGGTGTGAAGTGGATCATCGGTGGCGAGTGCGGACACATGTGGCGCGTGCTGCACCAGTACATGGATACCATGAACGGACCGGCGGATTTCCTGGAGCAACCGGTTTCACCGATCACGGGAACCAAGTTCGAAAACGCCGCTTCGACGAAGATGGTGCATATCTGTGAGTTCACGGCGGATCTGATCCACAACGGTAAGCTGAAGCTCGATCCGAGCCGCAACGATCATTGGCGGGTCACCTTCCACGATTCCTGCAACACTGCTCGGGCAATGGGGATCTTCGAGGAGCCGCGGTACATCCTCCGGAACGTCTGCAACAACTTCCACGAAATGCCGGAGAACACCATCAAGGAGCAGACCTTCTGTTGTGGCAGCGGCTCAGGCCTCGGTAACGACGAGAACATCGAGGCGAGGATGAGGGGAGGCTTCCCGAGGGCCAACGCGGTGAGGTACGTCCACGACAAGCACGACGTCAACCTGCTCTGCTGCATCTGCGCGATCGACAAGGCGACGCTTCCCCCGCTGATGGAATACTGGGTCCCCGATGTTCAGGTGGGCGCTCTTCATGAGCTGGTGGCGAATGCCCTGGTGATGGAGGGGGAAACCCGGACCACCGACCTGCGGCAACAGCCCTTCGCCAATCAGGAGGACACGGAAGATGCATGATGTCGGGAAAGTCATCACCGGGCTCGTGGTCTTTCTGGCAATGGTGCTATCGCCGGTGTGGTACCAGGCAGCAAGGGGCGCGGAAACCGGGCCGCCGGAGTTGGAGCGCGCCATCGACGGCCCGGACTGTGTCGCCGACAGCAAATACATGCGCGCTCTCCACATGGATCTCCTCGACGTTTGGCGGGACGAGGCTGTCCGCGACGGTGACCGGATCTACGTCGGGGTCGACGGGAGAGAGCACGAAAAGAGCCTCACGGGCACGTGTCTCAGCTGCCACGCCAGCAAGGAGGCATTCTGTAACCGCTGCCACGAGTACGTGGGCGCAGAGCCATACTGCTGGGACTGCCACATCGACCCCGGCGAGGTGCATTGATCGGATCGGCCTCGAGCGGCCCGGATAGCGGGCCGGACGGATGGACATGCCGCACAAATTCATGCCGATCAGCGTTTCGCTGAGAGACCGGCCGTGCTTGGTCGTCGGTGGCGGTCTGGTGGCGCTCCGGAAGGTCGAGAGTCTCCTGGATTACGACACCACGATCACCGTCGTAGCGCCTGAAGTCCACGAGAAGTTGGAGTATCACGCCGAGCGCGGGAGGATCACGCTGGAGAAGCGTGACTACCAGTCATCCGAGGCCGGCCGCTATGGCCTGGTCATTTCGGCCACGGACGACGCTGCTCTCAACGCGAGGGTGCACGAGGATGCCACAGGTGCCGGAGCCCTGGTGAACGTGGTCGACGATCCGCCCCACTGCGATTTCATCTTCCCCGCGGTCGTCCGACGTGAAAGCCTGACGGCGGCGATCTCGACGGACGGAAAGGCCCCGTTTCTCTCCGGCCACCTGCGGTTGGTGTTGGAGAACATCTTCCCCGCCCACTGGTCGCGTCTGATGAAGCTTGCGGGGTCCTTTCGGAACCGGGTGCGGAGCCAATGGGCCGATGACCCGGCCAAGAAGGACGCCTGCTACGCCGAGTTCCTGGAGGCGGACTGGAAGACCATGTTGAAGGAGTCGAGCGAGGAGGAGATCGAGGAAGAGCTCAACCGGATGCTGATGATTCCGGAGTGACTCTTCTCGGTGAGCGCAGCCGGAGCGGCCGGAAAGGGACGATTGGCAGCGCGGGGCGGATTTCGAAGCTCGGAAAAGAGTGTTATAACTGGGCGGCCTGGGACCTGCTGATCCCAAGCTGAATTCTCTCGAAGCGAATACCCCCAAACCCCCTTTTGGGGAGGCCTGTCCCGAATCTCAGGCAGGTATACCCCTTGGGGCAAGGAGGAACTGGCACGGCTCCACAAGTGAGGCGAAGTTCAACACCGCGGGTGCCGGCAAAGGACCTGGCGTCGTCCCTCTGGATGGGCAACCCCTTGCCACCGTGCGGTTTTTCCCTTCGAGAACACGTGGACGAGAAATGGCACGCAGCTTGCGAGCCTTGAGCGGAACTTGATTGGTCTGATTCGGCCACACCTGAGCGAAACCAGCCAATGCTGGATGATCCGACGCGGCGGCATCGGCGCCGTCCGGCTTCGCAGAGGTCGTCGCTCGCGACGAGGTCCTGGCCGATGACCATGACCGGTCGGGGCTCACTGGAGTTCGATTCAGGAGATCGGTGTGGTCTGCCAGGTGCCGCACCACGCCGAGACCGATTCGATTGCGATTCCTCCAGCGTGGCGCTTCGGAGCAGCCGAGACAGGACTAGCTGGAGTTTTGGGAAACACGAACGGAGATCAAGCGAATGATATCCCCGCACGGCAGTAAGACGCTGAAGACGCTTCTCCTCGAGGGTCAGGAGAAAAGCGAAGAACTCAAGAGGGCGGAGTCCCTGCCCCAGTTGCAGGTGTCGTCACGCGAGACCGGTGATCTGATCATGTTGGGCATCGGCGGCTTTACGCCGCTCGATGGCTTCATGGGGAAGGACGACTGGAAGGGCGTCTGCGAAGAGATGAAGATGACCAACGGCATCTTCTGGCCCATCCCGATCACGTTGTCACAGGACGAGAAGCTGGCCGCCGGGACGGAGGTCGCTCTTCTTTCGGAAGAGACGAACGAGATCATGGCCACCATGAAGGTGACCGAGTCGTACCAGATCGACAAAGAGCTCGAGTGCAAGTACGTCTTCACTACCACCGACGCCGAACACCCGGGCGTCCAGATGGTGCAGAACCAGAAGGCGTGGAACATTGCCGGCCCGGTCAAGGTCCTCTCGGAGAGCTACTTCCCCACGGAATTCAAGGGCATCTACCAGCGCCCGGCGGAGAGCCGGA
>JARFQS010000338.1 GCA_029287645.1 Thermoanaerobaculia bacterium
GCAGCTGCTGCTCTCGCATCCCGAGAAGACTCTGGGTGATGTGATGACCCGATCGGTCATCAAGGTACACACCGACACCGACCAGGAGGACGTTGCACAACTGGCGGCACGCTACAACCTGTTGGCGATGCCGGTCACCGATGATTCGAACCATCTTGCCGGAATCGTGACCCTCGACGACATCATCGACGTCGTGGAAGAGGAGGCGAACGAGGACTTCTTCAAGATGGTGGGTACCAGCGACGATGAGCTGGTGTACCAGGATCGATCCTTCAAGGTCGCCGGCTTCCGTCTTCCCTGGCTCCTGATCAACATGGCCGGCCTGCTGCTGGCGGGTGCCCTGATCGGCTTCTTCGAGGTGACTTGGAAAGAGGCTGCTCTCCTGGTGACCTTCGTGCCGGTCGTAATGGGGATGGGCGGTAACATCGGCTCCCAGACATCGACGATCGCGGTGCGAGGCCTTGCCACAGGCCGGATCGTGATCGGAGAGTCGGTCCGACGCTTCCTGTGGCAGCAGTTCAAGGTCGGGACCGTGCTGGCCGTGGTTTGCGCGGCGCTGATCGGCGTTGGCGCGATGATCTGGGGTGCCAGCTCGGCCTACGGTCTGGTGGTCGGGCTTTCGCTGTTTCTGGTATTGATGCTCGCCTCCGTCAACGGAGCCATGATTCCGATCGTCTTCGAACGTCTGGGAGTGGATCCGGCTGTGGCGGCCGGACCGCTGGTGACCACTTCGAATGACATCACTGGCATCCTCATCTACTTCGGTCTGGCTTCGATGTTCATCGAGATCCTGGTGAGATAGGGCGAGAGCCACTTCGCGAGATCTGCAACTACCGGTACTCGAAACGAGATGGAGCTTCGCAGCGCAGAGGCGCTTCTATTGGACGTAGTGGATCTTCACGACTACGACCGTATCGTCACCTTCTTGACCCGGGAGTGGGGGAAGAAGAGGGGAGTGGCGAAAGGGGCACGTCGGAAACACAGCCGATTCGGGGGCCAGCTCCAACCCCTCGGCAGGGCTCGGGTCGATTGGATGGAAAAGGACGACCGCGACCTGGTTAGAATCTCGTCCGTCGAGCTCCAGAGGAGCGCGCGTGGTCTCCAACAGGACCTCGAGGGACTGCTGCTGAGCGCCTATCTCTCCGACCACATTCAGGAATTCGTTCAGGAGAACGAGCCGAGCGATCTCTTCTTTCGACTCCTGGACTCCACCGTGCAGGCTGTGGTCGCGGGGGTAGATCGCAGCCTGGCAACGCGGTATTTTGAGGCCTGGGTACTCAGGTTGGCGGGGATCTTCCCTGTCCCGGAGGTCTGCCCTCAGTGTGGCCGGCAGCTCGAAGTCGCAGGCGTTGCGCTGCTGGCCAGTGGCGAATCCATGGTGTGTCGGTCTTGTGGAGGAGCGGAAGGAGGCGCGAAACAAGTCTCGCCCCAGGCAGTGAGGTTTCTGCGCCAGATCGACAGTGCCAAGCTGGTGGACCTGGATCGCGATCGTCCGGCCTCATCGACACTGGACGAGGTAGAGCGGGTATGCACCCTGGTTCGAAGGAGTTTCTTACAGCACGAGCTGAAAAGCTATCGAGTCATTCGTGAGACGATCGCCGGGCTGCCTGGCGAGCCGAATCCCTCTCCGGACAACCATTGAGTAGGAATCGAATACGTGCAGAGCTTTCAAGAGTTGATACTTCGCCTTCAGACCTTCTGGGCTGAGCGGGGATGCGTGGTGCAGCAGCCCTACGATCTCGAAGTCGGGGCAGGGACCATGCATCCGGACACGTTTCTCAGGGTCCTGGGCCCCGAGCCATGGAACGTGGCCTACGTCCAGCCTTCCCGGCGCCCCGCCGATGCCAGATACGGAGAGAACCCGTTTCGGCTTGGAAAGCACTACCAACTCCAGGTCATCCTGAAGCCGTCACCCAAGGACGTTCAGGCGGTCTACATCGACAGTCTCCGAGCTCTGGGGGTCGATCTCGAGATTCACGACCTGCGTTTCGAGGAAGACAATTGGGAAGCCCCTACCCTGGGTGCCTGGGGAGTCGGCTGGCAGGTCATGCTGGACGGGATGGAGATCACCCAGTTCACATACTTCCAGCAGGCAGGTGGAATCGAGCTGGAGCCCATCAGTGTGGAGATCACCTATGGCCTCGAGCGGATCACCATGTTCCTGGGGCTTTCACGAAGTGTCTACGACGTCGATTGGGTACCGAACGGCGTCGACTACGGCCAGGTGCGCCACCAGGACGAGGTGGAATTCTCGAAGTACTACTTCGAAGTCGCCGACGTCGGCTTCCTGAAGGCCCGGTTCGACGGACACGAGGCGGAAGCCCGGCGCTGTCTGGAGGCCGGCCTGGTTCTGCCCGCCTACGAGTGCGCACTGAAGTGCTCGCACCTCTTCAACGTAATGGACGCGCGGGGGGCGGTTTCGGTCACGGAAAGAGTGGCCTTGATCAAGCGCGTGCGCAATTTGGCCGTTGCCTGTGCGCGTCAGTACGTGGTCAGTCGTGAGGAGCTCGGTTTCCCTCTGTTGGCGAAGAACGAGGAGTCATCTCTCGGTAAGGAGGCGATGGAAGATGTCCGGGACTGAATTCCTCCTCGAAGTCAGAAGTGAAGAGATTCCGGCCAGAATGCTCGAGCCGGCGATGCGGGAGCTGGCGACGCGCCTGTTCGAAGAGCTGATGGCACTGAATCTCGCGCCGGCCGAGATGGAGACCGGTTTCACCCTCCGCCGTCTGATCCTCATGCTCAAGGGTCTGCCCTCTCGAGAGAGCGATCGAGAGGAGGAAATGGTGGGCCCTCCTGTCAGAGCCGCCTTCGATGCCGAGGGTCGTCCCACTCGGGCTGCCGAAGGTTTCGCCCGGAAATGTGGGGTCGAGGTCGAAGCGCTACGACGCATCGAGACCGACAAGGGCGAATATCTGGCCGCGACCCGCAGCATCGTGGGGAGGCCGACAGCCGACGTGTTGGCAGGAATGGTGCCGGGCATCGTCGAGGGTCTCGGCTGGGCCAAGACGATGCGTTGGGGGATCGGCGAGGGGCCCTGGGTCCGACCGATTCACGGGGTAGTGGCACTGTGCGATGGCGAGGTCGTGCCCATGACCGTCTTCGATGTGGAGTCCGGTTGTGAGACCTCGGGCCATCCGGTGCTTTCATCACGTACCTTCGCCATTCGGGGTGTCTCCGACTACCGGCGAAAGATGGCCAGGCGCCAGATCGTCGTGCGCTTCGAGGAGCGTCGTCAGAGACTTCAGGATCAACTCGATGAGGCCGCCGACAACCTCGGAGGTGAGCTGGTGGCCGATGCAGAGCTACTGAACCGTCTGACGGCCATCTGCGAGATCCCGGGCACGGTCATCGGGAGGTTCGATCCGGCTTTCCTGTCCTTGCCACGGGAGATTCTGATCACCAGTCTGCGGGACCACCAGAGCGCCTCCACCTTGGAATCGGAGGGCATGCTGCTCCCGAGCTTCATCACTGTCATGGATCGGCCAGACGACCCGGAGGGTCGTATCAAGGCAGGCAACGAGTGGGTCGTGGCCGCGCGGCTGGAGGATGCCCGGTTCTTCTTCAACGAAGATCGCAAGACGACCCTCGAGCAGCGCAAGGAGAAGTTGGATCACGTCACCTTCCACGCCAAGCTGGGCAGCTACGCCGACAAGACTCGACGCACCACAGAGTTGACGAAGGAGATCTGCGAGTCGTTGGATTGGCAGGACGTCGTCGAAGATGGAGTGGCGGCCTCGAACCTCCTGAAGGTCGACCTGACCTCGGAGATGGTGAAGGAGTTCACGTCCCTGCAGGGCAACGTCGGGGGCCTCTACGCAGAACGGGAGGAGTACCCGGCCCAGGTTTGGCAAGCCATCTACGACCAATACCTCCCAGCCTCGACCGAGGACGCGATACCACGGGGCCGGGCCGGTCAGGCCACCGCGCTCGCAGACCGTATCGACACCCTGGTCGGGATGTTCGGGCTGGGCCTGCTGCCGAGCGGCAGTCGAGACCCTTTTGGTCTGCGACGGGCTGGACAGGGCGTGGTGCGGATCCTGCTGGAAGGGGATCTGTCGCTGGACCTCGATCTGATTGCCGCCAAGAGCGTGCTTCTGTTCGAGGACCTCATGGATCGTGATGGCCAGGAGATCCTGTCGGATCTCCGTCCTTTCCTGCAGGATCGAGTGAGGCATCTTCTGGGCCTACGGGGCTATGCCTACGACACGATCGAGGCCGCGCTGACCGCTGGCAGCTCGAACCTGCCGGACCTGCTCGCCAGGGTCGAAGCTCTTCACAAGGTCCGAGAGGAGTCGGATTTCTTGTCGGTCGTACTGGCAGCCAAACGTATCGCGAATATCGTCCGCGAGGCTCCACAGGAAGACCTCGAGGAGTCGCGTCTCAAGGAGCCGGCCGAGCGGGATCTTCATGATGCCGCTGAAGCCTTGCGCAACGAGATCGATCAAGCAGAGAAGCAGGGTGACTACGAGCCAGGGTTGCGGGCCATCGCGAAGCTCTCCGAGCCGCTCGACAGATTCTTCGTGGAAGTCCTTGTCATGGACGAAGATCTCGAGCTGAGGAGCAACCGCATCGCGCTCCTGCAGGGGATCCAGCGGATGATCTCGCGAACGGCACGTCTGACCGAGGTCGTGGTGGACAAGAGCGAGCACCGAGGTCGCGCAGAATCCAAATCGTCCAGTCAGGGCCGCGAGTAGGGCCCATTACTACCGACTACTGAAGCGAGAGGGAAATCATGAGTGAGAAGTGGATCTATTTCTTTGGCGATGGGAGTGCCGAAGGTAGGGGTGATCAGAAGGAGCTGCTGGGTGGCAAGGGTGCCGGTCTGGCCGAGATGAGCGGTCTCGGGATCCCTGTGCCACCGGGTTTCACGTTGACGACCGAGGCATGCATCCACTACCACGCCAACGACAAGCACTATCCAGATGGGCTCGAGTCCCAGTTCGAAGAGCAGCTGCACCGCCTCGAGGAGCTGCAGGGGAGGCGGTTCGGTGATTCGCAGAATCCCCTCCTGCTCTCGGTTCGATCCGGCGGTCCGGTCTCCATGCCCGGCATGATGGACACCGTGCTGAATCTGGGTTTGAACGGGGACATCGTCGAAGCCCAGATCGCTGCGGGAGTCGATCCCCGGTTCATCCGAGACTGCTACCGGCGCCTCCTGACCATGTACGGCGACGTGGTCCTCGGAGTGCCCCATTCGAGCTTCGAAGAGGTCCTGGCCCAGGAGCGCGAAGAAGAAGGGGTCGCAACGGACTACGAGATCTCGGCGGAAGGCCTGGCCCGGATTGTCGAAGCTTTCGAGCAGCTCTCCGGTATCAAGGTCTGTGTAGAAGATCTTCAAAATAGCTGAATTTTCATAACGATGCGGCCCAAGATCTTTGTTTTTGTAAACAATGCCCACATGCAACT
>JARFQS010000139.1 GCA_029287645.1 Thermoanaerobaculia bacterium
ACTGGATGCTCAAGTACGAGTATGCCCGCTCCGCGCTGCAGGTGGGCATGCAGCTCGAGGAGCAGCTCGGCGTCAATCCCTACAAGTTCGGTATGGTCGGAAGCACCGACGCGCACACGTCACTGGCCACCACCCGGGAGGAGAACTTCTTCGGCAAGGCGGCTCACCTGGAACCCGCGCCCAACCGCTGGGAGCACACCATCATCGCGTCCCTGTCCGGCAACCCTGAGCTCTCGAGCTACTCCTACGAATCGCTCGCTGGTGGACTGGCGGCGGTCTGGGCGCGAGAGAACACCCGCGAGGGCCTCTTCAACGGGATGCAGAAGAAGGAGACCTATGCCACCACGGGGACGCGCATCGTCGTGCGCTTCTTCGGGGGTTGGGACTACGGCGCGAACGAGGTCTTCCGTCCGGATGCGGTGGAGATCGGCTACCGGAAGGGTGTGCCCATGGGCGGTGATCTGTCCGCACGGCCGGCGGGCGGCAAGGCCCCGGTCTTCATGGTGGGGGCCATGAAGGATCCCTGGTCCGGCAACCTCGATCGCATCCAGATCATCAAGGGATGGATCGACGACGACGGGGAGCGTCAGGAGCGCGTGTACGACGTGGCGGCTTCCGACGGTCGCACGATCGACGGCGACGGACGCTGCAGAACCCCTGTGGGCAATACCGTGAACGTCGCGGACGCGAGCTACCTGAACACTCTCGGTGCCGCAGAGCTGAGGGCGGTGTGGACAGATCCCGACTTCGATCCCGGTCAGCGTGCGTTCTACTACGCCCGCGTGCTCGAGATCCCGACGCCGACGTGGCAGGCGTACGATTCGAAGCGGTTCGGGGTCACGATGCCTGAGTCGGTGCAGATGTTCGACCAGGAACGGGCCTACACGTCGCCAATCTGGTATACGCCGTAACGGTCGGGCTTGAGTCAGCGAAGGTCTGACCGTGGGCGACGAAGCCCCGAGACTGCCACCGCACAGGCTGTGGCAACCCACGACGGCGAAGTGGCTCTTGGCGGTCTTCGGGTTGTCGCTTGCCTACGCTGTGGTCCGGCATCATATCGCCGGCCCGGTCGAGTGGCGCCACTTTCCGCTGTTCATTCTCAACAAGGCCACCGCGCTGGCGGCCGTAATTCTCGTCGCCAGCTCGTACCTGGTCGGCAAAGTCATCCGCTGGTACGATCACGACAAGGCGCTGTCGTGCACCTAACCTTCCTCGGATTCAGTGGTTGGCTCGCACCGGGAGACTGGCACGGCGCGATTCCGCCCATAAGCCTGATCGCCGTCGTGGTGGCCCTCGTGCCACTGCTGGTCAAGCGCAAGTGGGAGCACGAAAAGCAGGAAGCTGCTGCAGCGAGACACGGAAGGGCGACGGATGAACAAGACCCTTAATGGAAGCCTGATCATTGCCCCGGTCGTCGCGCTGGTGCTCGCGTCATGCTCCCGAACAGAAACCGTCCATTGGGGCTACGGGCCTGACGACGGCCCTGAGCGCTGGGGTGCCATGAATGCCGAGTGGGCGCTGTGTGCCTCAGGCGTCGAGCAATCGCCCATCGATCTTGCGAACCCCTTGGACATCGACCTTCCTGGCGCGGAGGTCCAAACGCCGAGCGATCAAGAGGTCCAGGTGTTGAACCAGATGGGGGTCATCGACGCCCTCGACAACGGGCACACCATCCAGATCAACTCGAGGACCGGCGAAACGTTGACCGTTGGCGCCGACAGTTACGCGCTGGTGCAGTTCCATTTCCACGCACCGAGCGAGCACACGGTCGACGGCGAGCACTTTCCCATGGAGCTGCACTTCGTGCATCAGGCGGAGGATGGTGCGCTGGCCGTAGTAGGGGTGCTGATCCAGGAGGGGACCGAGAACCCGGGCTTCACGCCGCTGTGGGAGCAGCTACCGGCGCCCGGGTCTCAGGCGACGATCCGCATTCCGGCAGGGTTCAAAGACCACATCTTCCCGGACGCTCGCGCTGCTGTCTACCACTACAGCGGGTCTCTGACGACGCCACCGTGCAGCGAGGGTGTGCAGTGGTTCGTCATCAAGACCCCGACGCGTGCGTCGCGAGAGCAGATCAACGCGTTCACTGAGGCCTACGACCACAACAACCGCCCGGTACAGCCGCTCAGCGATCGCAACATCTACCTGGACGAGACCCCGAACGTGACCGTCTACTGACGCGGCGGCTTCAGGATCCGCCGTCGGAACGAAATGGCCATTGCGAATGCCCGCGATGAGCTCACCAAAGCAGGAGTGGTCCACATGAGAGTGACAAGAGCAGCGGCAGGTGTCATTGCCGTTTTCGCAATCGCGCTGTGCTTCTCGCCCGCATACGCACAGGACCAACCGAATATCGTCCTTGTGTTCATGGACAATTTCGGTTGGGGCGAGCCGGGGTTCAATGGAGGCGGCATCACCCGTGGTGCGGCCACACCTCGGATTGATCGTCTGGCCGACGAGGGCCTCCGCCTGACGAACTTCAATGTCGAGGTCCAGTGCACGCCGTCCCGGTCGGCGCTGATGACCGGCCGATACGCCAAACGCAGCGGAAACGCCACGGTGCCCCTCGGCGCGGGCGTCTACGGTCTGGTCCAATGGGAAGTCACGATGGCTGAAATGCTGTCGCAGGCAGGGTATGCGACCGGCATGTACGGGAAATGGCATCTGGGTCGAACCGACGGTCGCTTTCCAACCGATCAGGGATTCGACGAGTGGTATGGAGTGCCCAACTCAACGGATGAGTCGGTCTATTCTGCGCTGCCAGGCTTCGCCCAGAGCGGAGTTCCCGAGACCTACGTGTTGGAGGCGCGGAGAGGGGAAACGCCGACGAAGGTGCGCCCTTACAACCTCGAGTACCGCCCGCTCATCGATCGGGACCTGACCGACAAGGCCATTGCGTTCATACGGCGCAATGCTCGAGCAAGCACTCCATTCTTTGTGTACTTGCCCTATACGGCGACGCATTTCCCCTCGCTGCCGCATCCCGATTTTGAGGGACACACGGGGAACGGTGCGTGGGCCGACCTGCTGGCTCAGATCGACAGCTATACCGGCGAGCTTCTGGCTACGATCGATGAACTCGGCATCGCCGACAACACCATCTTCATCTTCACAGCGGATAATGGGCCGGAGGCGCTGGGCTACGAGAGCACGAGCATGACCGTCGAGACGGCGGTTCACGGATCGGCTGGCCCGTGGCGGGGCACGCTGTTCACCGGGTTCGAGGGCGCGCTCCGCGTCCCGTTCGTGGTGCGCTGGCCAGGTCATATCCCTGCTGGACGATCCAGCGACGAGATCGTCCACGCGATGGATCTCTTTCCGACCTTTGCAGCGATGGCCGGAGGCACCGTGCCGGCAGACCGTCCCATCGACGGCCTGGATATGGCGGAGTTCTTCCTTGGTGAGACGGAAGAATCGGGTCGTGACGGGTTCATCGTCTACATGGGAGCGGACGTCTTCGGCGTGAAGTGGCGGAACTGGAAACTGCACTTCAAGGAGCAGGACGCCTGGTCGGACATCCTGCGTACCTACACGATGCCTCGCCTGTACAATCTCCTGACCGATCCGCAGGAGCGGGACAACGTGCTGTTTCCACACACTTGGGTGCCGAAGGCGGCTCTCGTTCAGCTGCAGGAGCACGTCGTCTCCTTGAGGAAGTATCCGCCCATTCCCGCGGGAACTCCTGATCCGTACGAACCGGGCCAGTAGGTGTGCTTCGTGGGTTCGGGGAACAACGGCAGCTGGTATTGCCGGGTCGGGTTCAACGAGTCGCTGTCGATGGGCGACGGCCCGACCCGGCACTGGCCGCGCTCTGGACGGCCACGTACGGGCCGCGACAACTGTCACCGCAGCTGTAACAGAATCTGGAGGAACCAGCGGAAGTGTACGGAGGCGATAACCCAGGAATCAGCGTGAAACAGCGTGTCTTGAAGTGTACGGGTGCACCGCCACGCGAATGGGGTGCTTCGCAGGCGGCGCCTGCTCAGGGACTCACCGCTGACGCGGCTCGACGGCAGGAGGTCCGGGGTGCGTCCATGGGATTCGCCCCCGGACGTCAC
>JARFQS010000142.1 GCA_029287645.1 Thermoanaerobaculia bacterium
CACCTCTTTTCAAGCAGAAGACGTCATACGATATAACGGAGCGGGTCTCGTGGGCTCGGAGATGTGTATAAGAGACAGAGAGAAGGCTGCCATGGCCGAGGTGGAGCTGGAGCGGCTTCGCCAACAGGTAGCACGGCTCGAGGCGCGTCCTCAGGTTGTGGAGCCCGTGGTCGAGCCCGAGCCGGTCTACGAACCACCAGCCACGGCCTCGACTTGGCAGGGTGGCGGCTCCCGGGAAGAGAGCGTCATGGAGGAGTCCGATCTGCCGCTCGATCAACCACCGACTGGGGCAGCAGAGCCGATAGCTCGGGACCTCGGTACAGGTGCGAACGTCTCGGAAAGGGGTGTGGGCGAAGCTGCTGCGCCTCCAGGCAGACCGGATACTGGCTCCGCTCCCATCGCCTACGAGCCTGTAGTTCCAGCCGCCCAGGCACTCTACGACCGTGGCTACACCCTGTATCACCAGGGTCGATACCTGGACGCCGAAGCGAGCTTTCAGCGCTTCTTACAGGCCTATCCGAGAACTGATTTGTCGGACAACGCCCAGTTCTGGATTGGCGAGAGCCGGTACGCGCGTGGCGACATTTCGGGTGCCCTTGCGGCGTTTCGCGAGACGCTTCAGCAATATCCCGAGGGCAACAAGGTCCCCGACGCACTCGTCAAGGAAGGCGATTGCCTTGCCGGAATGGGCGACCGGGACGGCGCCAGGCAGAGCTACGAAGCGGTCGTTCGACGCTTCCCGGGCTCCGCGGCCGCGGTCATGGCCAGCGAGCGAATCGACGATCTTCAGTAGCTACTTTGGAGCGTTCCCCCTACGACCGGCGTTTCCAGGCGATTTCCCGGCCAATCGACCGCTAAATCGGCCTTGCAGGCTTTCGAGGCAGGGTAGGGTTCGCTTGTGAATGGGTTCCTTGACAGGCCCCAAAATAGTGTGTACGTTCTGTTTTGGATCGTAACGAACTCATTCTAGTTGCTTTACGCGTTTGTACGAGGAATTCTAAGGAGGTCCAGGTATGTCGCCAAGCCGCCTTTTTTGCCTGGCTCTGTCGGTACTGCTATTCACGGCCGCCGGCCTGGTCGCGGATGAGACACCACCCAAGCCTCTGCACATGGTCGGGGATCATTGGACGGCTTGGGACCCACCCACATCGTTCCCAGAGGGTACCGAGGTATATATCGTGCAGCGTGGAGACACGCTCTGGGATCTCGCCAGCCAGTTTTACGGGGATCCCTATCTCTGGCCGCAGCTCTGGGAGCGCAACAGCTACATCTTGGACGCGCACTGGATCTATCCTGGAGACCCACTGATCGTCGGCGTCGAAGTCACGCCCGTTGATGAGGTCCTTTCGCCGGACGATGATGGGACGGGTGACATGGCGGCCGAGGACGAGGGGCTGGGTCTCGATTCCACGGCGACACCGCCAGTGCAATTGGGAAGCGAATCCGATATCTACTGCAGTGGATTCATTGGCCCCGTCGGCCTGGAATTTCCGTTCGAGATCATCGGCTCCGAGTACACAGGCTCCTCCTACGACGATCCTCTGAGGGCCGGATATGGCTCCAGCGAAGGCCACGTCATGGACTTGAGCCTCGGTGACATCGTCTATGTCAGCGGTGGCCGAGAGGCCGGTCTGATGCCGGGTGTCGTATACACCGTCATCGAGCCGAAGGGCGTCGTCAAGCATCCTGTCGGGAAACAGACGCTGGGCGAGCACTACCGTTACAACGGTCGCGTGCGGATCCTGTCGACGCAGGACACCACTGCCATCGCTGAGATCTCGCACTCCTGCCATCCCATCTCGGTGGGCTCGGTCTTGATGCCCTTCACCCCGGAGCCTGTTCCTCTGGCCCGGTACTCGGGAATGATCGGTCTCAACGATCCGGTCACGGAAGAGGCCTTGGTCGATGCTCCGATGATCGTGCTGGCCGATGCCGGGATTCTCTCCCTCGGTCAGGGACACGTGGTCTACATCGATCGCGGCGCAGAGGATGATGTCTCTCCTGGCGACCTGTTCACCATCTACCGCCCGACGCCGAGCGAGATTCCGCCTTTGATGATCGGCGAGGTGGCGGTGCTGTCTGTCGGTGAGACGACATCACTGGCCAAGATTCTGGACTCGCGCCAGGTGGTGCACGTGGGTGATCGACTCTCTCCGAGGGTCGACTGAGCCGCAGCGAGAGTCGCCGAAAACCAGGCCCGAAACACGCCTTGATCTGATCCCGTGCTGTGGTATTCTGAGCGCTCCTCAGAAGACACGGGATCGGTGTGGTGACGAAGCAGAACTTAAACGGGCGACTCTTTCAGCTTGTCGATGAACTGGTCCGTAGAGGCGTGACTCTCGACCAGGCCAAGCGTGAATTCGAGAAGCAGTACATCGTCGCCATGCTGCGCACCAACGAGGGCAATCTGACCCGTACAGCCAAGTACATGGGAGTCCACCGCAATACCCTGCGCAACAAAGTCTGTGATCTGGGTATCGTGGCCGGTGACTACGTTGCTCCCACCTCGAGCCGTCGTCGACGCTCGCAGCGGCACTGAGATCCCACGAGTTCGAACTGTAGGGCAGGTTCAGTCCACTCGGCTGGTGTGCCCGCTTGGCCAGGGCTGCCAACTTGGCGGACGAGCAGCGCCAATCTGCCACCTCGAAGAACTGCCAGGGAGGGTGTTGGGGACGAACTGAATACCTCGAGAAAGCCTTTGATTCATTGAGGTTTAGGGGCAGTATTCGATGTAATGGCACATTGTTTGCTAAAATATGCCGGTCGAGGGCGATCATGGTCGCCCGGGGCGGGATCGCAAGGCAGCGAGACGATCGACCGCCGGACACTCCAAGAACTAATCGTACAGAAGCTCGCAGAACCCGAAACACTCTGGTTTCAGAGTCAGTGCTGGACAGACGCCGATGTTCGTAGAAGCCATAGAGCCCGCAACGAAGACGATCTTCAAGCGTGGTCGTTCAATGAGAGTGGTCATCGCCACGGCTCTGTTCCTGGTTGTCTCGTTCAATTCGCCGCCCACGCTGCCTTCCGTGCCGGATGTCCGGCCGAAGCCCCCGAGCCCGGAGGAGGTCTACCTGCTCGAGGAGGTCGCCGAGTGGGTGTTGGGCAAGCCCATGTCTGAAGACTTCAGCGCTTTCAGCGAGGCGGACGTGGTGGCAGCTGTCCGCTCGCGTCCACGCAGCTTCGAGCTGTTCCGCAGGTACAGTGGGGACTCTCTCCGTTGGGACCTGGTGCAGAGCATGCCCTACGGAGATCTGATCCGATCCACGGCGCAGCGCTATCAGGTGGACAGCCTGCTACTGGCTTCGATGGTGGAGGCCGAATCGAGCTTCAATCCCTACGCCATGTCGCCTCAGGGGGCGCTTGGACTGATGCAAATCATGCCCGAGACCGCGAATCCCTACTCCGTGGACGACCTGCTCGAGCCGGCCGTCAACATCGACCTCGGGGCACGCTATCTGGCCAAGCTCTTGAGAGAGTTCGATGGCGATGTGACACTCGCTCTGGCGGGCTACAACTCCGGGCCTGGAAACGTCCGCAGGTTCGGTGGCATGCCTCCGTTTCGGGAGACGCGGGACTATGTGGACCGTGTTCTGAGCCGCTACGTCGATCACCACCGAGACATCTGGCAGTCGTCGGGCGAGCAGGACTTCCTTTTCTGACAAACGAAATGTAGGCAGGCTCTGCAGGCGGGTGTGCCCCCCCATGGAGGGACCGCCTATGGTTGGGGCTTGGCTTCGCTGTTGTTGGCTGCCTCTTCCTGATCAGCAGAGTCGCTATCGCTCTTCAGGCCGCTCTTGAAGTTGCGAATTCCCTCACCCAGGCCCTTGCCGAGCTGCGGGAGTTTCGAGGCTCCAAAAATGATGATCACGATCAGCAATATGACGAGCAGCTCTTGGAATCCGGGCATCAGACATTTTCTCCTCTGGAAGTACCGCACGCCCCAAGGTCGGTAGATTGAAGTCTAACAGAATCAGCACTCCCAGCCTGTGAAGGGGCAACGTGGTGCTGTTGCCGGGAGGCGCCTGTCTGATACGTGCTCAAGTGGCCAGAACGGGCCGCCACAGCTCATGAAGTGACGGGGCCAGACCTTGCCCCTCGGGAACCCTCTCGAGGTGATACAACGCCTTGGAGAGGGTTGGAGGAATCAGGCGGAGACGCCTCGGATTGCCCCTCTTGGCAAAGGCCTCGAAAGTTCCGACGACCTTGACCGTTCTCTGCAGGGCGGCTCGGTGGTAGGAGAGCATCTCGGAGTCGTTGGAGATGCACCTGGCCAGAAGAGCGCTCTCGAGCTCGGGCGGCGGAAAGAGGCTGTCATTGAGGAGGGAAGCGAGGTCGTAGAAAGACGGCCCCTGCCGGAGGTCTTGATGATCCAGAACTCCCAGCCTGCCGGCTCCGGCCAAAGGCACCAGATTCCGGGCCATGAAATCTCGATGACAGACGACCTGGGGTTCTTTGGACAGCTGCTCACAGACTTCGGCCAGGGCTTGCCACAGAGCCCGCGACAGGCTCGAATCACCGGTCAACTGTCGGGGTGTCAGGTAGATCTCCCAAGTCTGCTGCAGCTCGGCGAGCAGAAGATCCCGGTCGAGTGCCGGATTCAGGTCGCGAATCGACTCCAGCGGGAGGCTTCGAATGCGCTGCCAGACAGCGATCGACTCCTCGAAATAGGGCGAGAGTGAGGCCCAACCATCGTCTCGACGATCGTAGAGCGTCGATTTCCCGAGATCCTCCAAGAGCATGAATCCTTCCTTGCAGCTGGCCCCGAGGATTGCCGGTACGCGAACCCGGGTGTCATGGAGGAGCTTCGTGGTGACCACGAAGCGGTCGCAGGCGTCCCGCAACTCGGCAGGGTAGTAGGCCAGGATGGCGGATCGACCGTCTCCAAGCACCAGGCGAAAGTAACGCCGAGGTGAAACATCGCCCGCCAGGCTCGTCGCTTCCAGCACTTCGTATCCCATCGAGGCCAGCCAGGCCGTCGGGGAAGCCGATTCGGGAAACGCGGCGAACGAGTCCATGAATAGTCGCTAACTCAGCCGGGGTGATGCGAGGTGTCGGAGTCGGCTGCGAACAGCATGACGTCGATCCCGACCCGCGCCAGACGGTAGCATACTCACTGGCAAGCTGATGGACAGGGCCTGGTTGGCAGGGGCCAAATTGACAGGGGTAGGGGTGCGGAGGATAATCCAGCCAGATCTTGCGGGAGCCTCAGGGAGTTTCAAGTACTGGAGTACCAAGAGTGGACGCCAAACTACGAAGACTGCTACAGGAGCTCAAGGGCGCCATATCCAAGACGCTCACCGAATCCCCGGACGTCGAGAGGTCCATGGCTCGCATCCGAGAAGAAGGTTGGTCGGTCTACCTGGTGGTCGACCGCAAGCGGGACGACGAAACGCCTGAAGGAATCGAGCTGACCGCTGACCGGAATCCCCCTTCCATGGAGGTCGTCTTTCGGATCGACAGGCAGGATCTGGCGTTTCTCAGATCGATCGGCATCGACCCGACTCGCAGGCTTCGCCGTCGACGGTCGTCCTGATCAGCGTTCGGTCGGAGTTTCTCTCCAAGCGAGAGTCCAATTGCGCCCGGCGCCCGGGCCCTCCCGTCGGTAGCTCCACAACCTCCTGGGCTCGCAATAGGTGCAAAGAGGCAGGCTCTCGATCTCCTGTACTCCCTCGGCCTCGAGCTGGTCCCTGGCGGCTTTCAGGAGATCCAGGTGAATGGCTCCAGAGTCCGTGTGAACGACCACGCCTGACGAGCTCGAACGGGCCACTCTCTCTGCTACGTCGGGCCCCACTTCGTAGCAGCAAGGTCCGATTCCCGGCCCGATCCATGCTGCGACTCTCTCGGTCGGACCGGTGAGCCGACTCAGGGCTCGGCGGACAATTTCACTTTCCAGACCCCGCCATCCGGCGTGGATGACCGCGCTCTGGTGCAGACCGCTGAGAACAATGGGCAGACAGTCGGCGGTCGCTACGGCCATGGCCAGGTCTGTCCTGTCAGTGAAGAGCGCATCTGCCGCGCCGCAGAGCCCCTCGCAGGCCTGCACGGCCTTCGAGGAGTGAATCTGGCGCAGGTAGGCGACCCGTCGTGGAGATCCGCACAGAATGGAACGGATCTTCTCCAGCTGCGTTTCGGGGCCACGACCGACAACGCGGATCTGTGTTCGAACGCCGCTTGCCTGCCAGACCCAGTGGCTGCCTGCTCGGATGACTGTGCCTGTCTTCGTCGGATCCATCATCGAGGGGTCGTTGCAGGAGGCGCTCGCCGCCAGGCCCCGGTCAGGCCAGGACCACGACTATAGAGGATTTCATCGAAGTGCTGCGAGACCTTGAGTAAACTTGGTCGGGTCACGCCGACCCGGATCGGGAAGAGTCGAGGTATGCCTCCCGATCCAGTCGGCCGCGGCCAGACAGCAGGTGTTTCGGCACGCGATGATCCAGTTCCTTCACGTCGGCAAGTCCTTCCCAGGCGGCCGAAGTGCGCTTCAAGATGTGAGCTTTCAACTCGAGAGAGGGGAGTTCGCCTTCTTGAGTGGTGCCAGCGGTGCGGGAAAGACGACCTTGTTGAAGCTCATCTATCGTGAGATCGAGCCGACCTCGGGACAGATTCTGGTCAACGGCAGAAACGTCGCCTCGATTCCACGCACCAAAGTACCGTTTCTGCGCCGCACGATCGGCGTGGTGTTTCAGAATTTCCGGCTCATCTCCCGCAAGACGGTCTTGGAGAATGTCAGCTACCTGCCCAGGATTCTCGGCATGAGCCAGCAGGAAAGAAAGCGCCTGGCCTACAACACCCTGCGGCGGGTAGGCCTGGCGCATCGTATGAGCGCCTTTCCCACCGAGTTGTCAGGAGGCGAGCAGCAGCGTGTGACGATTGCGCGGGCTTTGATCAATCGCCCGGAAATCCTCATTGCGGACGAGCCTACGGGGAACCTCGATCCGGAGCTCTCCTGGGAGATCCTCAGACTCTTTCTGGAGATCAATGGCAAAGGGACCACGGTTCTTCTGGCCACCCACGAGCACCAGTACGTCCGAGCTCTGGGTGGTCGCTCACTGGTACTGGAAAGAGGACGTCTCGTCGTCGACGAGCACGTCGAGGGTCATGTCGGGGACATCGAGTCGAAACCAGCCGAAGAGGCGGAGGATCCGATCCAGCCGTCGACGGGGGATCTGATGTGATGCTGGCCAGAATCCTCGGCTACTTCTTTTCCGAGGCTGCGGTGAGTCTGCGGCGAAGTTGGAAGGTGAGCCTCGTGGCTATCGTGATCATCGCCATGAGCCTCTTCATCGGTGGCACCTTTCTTCTGCTGACCTCGAATCTCACCCGGGTGGTAGAGAACTGGCGAGGTGACGCCAGAATCGTCGTATATCTGACTGCCGACAAAGTTGCGCGTGAGGATTCTCAGGTTCTGCAGCTGGCATCTGAGCCGCCCTGGGTGACAGCTGTCGAGGAGATTTCGGCCACCGAGGCTCGCTCGAGATTCGAGGCCACCTTCCCAAGCGTCCGAGAGCTCTTCAAGGACTGGAAGGAGGAGCCGCTCCCTCCTTCGTTGGAGATTGCTTTCGAGGCAGAGGGAGCAGACGACGGGCAGCTCGACGAATGGCTGGTATCCCTGCGTGCTCATCCATCCGTAGTGATGGTCGACGACGACCGCGATTGGCTGCGGCAGCTGGAAGCTCTGATCGCCATTCTGACCGGGCTGGGTGCCGTGATCGGCCTGGTCCTTCTGACGGCGGCCATCTTCACCATCGCCAGCGTAATTCGGCTCACGGCCTATCTCTATCGAGACGAGATCGAAGTGATGCGATTGGTCGGAGCCACCGAGCTCTACATTCGCGGACCTTTCTATGTCGAAGGTGTCGTGCAGGGTCTGCTGGGTGGCTTGCTGGCAATAGCGGCTCTGTATGGAGGCTATGTAGTCCTGAACCCGAAAGCCAGCACGACGTTTCTCGGCAACGTTCTGGTCGACCGATTCCTGTCGCCCGAGGCGTTGGTATTCCTCTTGGTGATCGGAAGCGTTGCAGGACTGCTGGGAGCGGTTCTGTCCCTCCGGCGCGAGGAGCTGGGCCAGTAAGGGCTGAGGCGTCCGGCTGTCCGCCGGACGTTCCTTGAGGGCTTGGGGGCGAGGTGGCTGTCGTTTGCTCCAGCCAACCCTTGGGGCAGTGGGGCTCCGCTTCCATAGCCTCAGGCCTTTACGCCTCGAAGCCCCTACCGCATTCTCGGTGAGCATGAAAAAAGGGGCCTGATCGGCCCCTTTCGAGTCTTGCGAGTCGATGAGCGTCAGCCTTGCGGGGGAGGACCTCCAGGAAGCTGTTTCAGCTCTTCCTTGAGCCGCTCTTCCTCTTCGGCGAGAGCCCGGATCTTCTCGTTCTCCTCTTCGATCTGCTTGTTGTACTCGTCGGTCTTGCGGTTTTCCTCGACCCGCGCCATCGAAGCGCTGTCGCCGGCGTTCTTGTATGCGGTGACTGCCTGATCGTAGCTCTTCTGCTTCTCATAGACGAAACCGAGCTGTTTCCATACCGTGACCTTGTCGGCACTCGAAGACGCTTTGCCGAGAGCCTGCTTGAGGGTGCTCTCCGCAGTTCCGAACTGGTTCTTCTGGGTGAGGGCCTGGCCCTGATAGTAGAGTGGCAGCCAGTCGTTGGGATTCTTCGAAGCCGCCTGCTTCAGGGTGGCCAGAGCTGGGTCGTATTGCTTGGCTCCGAGTTGAGCCCCGGCCAACAGCATGAGATTGTCGTAACTGCTCTCGCCAGCCACGACCTTCTGCGCTGCTGCCGCAGCTTTTTCATAGGCGCCGGTCTTGGCAGATCCCCGACTCGTGCGGCCCTGTCTCAGGAGCGCCTGAGCATAGGTCTTCTGTTTGTCGAGATCGTTGGGATCCAATTGAACGGCCTTGGCCAGAGCTGTTGCTGCGGTGGCACCGTCACCCGCGCGCAACGCGGCCGCACCGTATTGGAACTGGATATCTGCGTCGTTCGGCTTGGCTCTGGCGGCTTTCGCCAGTGAGTCGAGTGCCTGATCCGTATTCCCGGTCTTCTCCATAGCCAGAGCCAGCATCTGATGGACAGCGGTCTGTTGAGCGGCGGGCAACGAAGAGGAGTCGATCTTGCCGAGTAGACCCGCAGCATCGCCGTAGCGGCCGGCACTCAGGTAGACCTTGCCGAGCGCAAGTTGTACGCCCACATTCCCCGGCTCGAGCTCCAGAGCCTTCTGGAGGTGAGACATCGATTCCTGGTTTCGGTTCAGCTTCGCCAGAGTCTGACCCAGCATGTAGTGCCCCTGAAATACGTCGGGCCGCTCGTCCACGAAGGTCTGGAACTGCTGGGCCGCCTCGGCGAAGTTCCCTGCTTTGAAGGCCGCGACCCCTTCGTCCCAGCCCGCTTCGACCACCGCGACGGTCCCCAGCAAGAGAACAGCTAGCAAGTAACTGATGGTCTGTCGTCGTTTCATCGTAAGTACTCCTCTGTCGTAGTGGTCGCCGGCGCTCGTGCCATGGGCCATTACTCAGGCATGGTCCCGACCAGGGCACGCCGACTTCACCACCCTCCAGCCCGACTTCCGGCCTTGCAACGCGCGAGGTGACCCGGAAGCGGCAGCAAGAGGGCCGAAAGCACCGAGGATCGAATCGACCCGTCGGCGCTTTCTACATCCTACTAGATTGGAGACGGCCAGGCCTTCTGCCCTGGACGTCGTCCTGTAAAGAACCTCGACCGCCTACTGCAGGCGGAAGTTGACGGTCAGATTGTAGATGACCGCCACCGGCTTCCCGTTCAGGGTGGCCGGCTCGAACTTCCACTTCTTGACAGCGTCCGCTGCTGCCGAGTCCAGTCCCATCGGCAGGCCTTTGAGTACCTTGACGTTCGTCACGTTGCCCTGCTTGTCGATGATGGCCTCGACGATAACCACCCCTTGCACCCGCGCTTTACGAGCGATCTCGGTGTACTGCGGAGGTGGAGCGGTAATCTTGACAGGCGGTGCCACATCGCCCCCGACGCGAATCGGACCTTCGGGCTCCGCGGGCGGCGGACCCTCGGGGATCCCGAAGATGATGTCGGTATCAGGCATGTCGATCTCGGGCTGATCGATCTCTTCCGGCAGACGGATGGGCTCGGGCTCATCCGGCGTCGGATCCGGGATCGGCACCTTCTTGGAGCGCTGCTTGGGAATGTCCTGCTGCTGTTTGGGCGGCGGTGGCTTGAAACGCACCTGCTGTACGACGTAGACCTTGGTCTTCTTGATCTCTCCGGCCTCCGCGACCATCTCGGGAACCTGAATGAGAAAGAGAATGACATGGAGGATCACCGCGCCGATAACTGCGAAGCGCATGACCTTCCGGTCTTCGTCGTATTCGAGGGCAAAGGTCTCTTCAGCCGATGCGGTTCCCACCTCGGCACCTTTGCTCGATGCTTTCTTGGGTACGTCTTTCTTCTTTTCTTCGGCCATAGCGATCAGTACCAGAACATGTTGATTTCACGTTGTGTCGGGATGGAGACGTTCTTGACCTCCATCCCGATCTTTTCTGGAGCTTGTCGCAGCTCATCGAACACGCTGACCATGTGACCATACTCGGTCATCTCATTGGCGCGGATAATCACCGGCTTCATCGGATTGCGCTCGAGCTTGGGCTTCAGATACTCGAGCACGTTGTCTAAGGGAAGGGGCTTGTTGTCGACCATTAGGACGCCCCCGGGCTGGATCTCGATGAGGACGGACTCTTCCTTGTCGACCAGCGGGCTGTCGTCTTCCTGAGGTAGCGAAAAGTCGATGCCACGGGTAGCCGCAAAGGTAGTGGTCACCATGAAGTAGATGATCAGCAAGAAGGCGATATCCGCCATCGAGGCAGTGGGAATCTCGTCGTTGACCGTTCCACGCTTGAACTTCATTTGTCAGCCCTCTCCGGCAGCGGAATCAACGGTCTCCTGCTCGGAGAGCAGGTAGATCACCCGTGCCTTGGCTTGCTTGAGAGAATCGATGACCCCATCGACGTAGCGATAGGGCACCGACTGATCCGCCTTCAGCACGAATTCCTTCTGCGGGTCCCGGGCGACGACATCCGCAGCGAAGGAGAGGACGTCCTCGGGATGAACCGGAACGCTGATCTCCTCGCCACCACTCACCCGGATCTGCCCACTTTCGGTAATCGAGATATAGGCGGCTTTCTTGGGAATCTCCAGCCGTACCGTTGTCTTCGGCAGGAACACCTGGGTCTTGTCGACCTCGAAGTTGATGGTCACCATGAAGAAGATGATCAACAGGAAGGCGATATCCGCCATCGAAGCGGTTGGGATTCCCTGGTTTTGAACCGATCGGACTCTCAGACGCATGGTTTCGCTTTCCCGACGACGCCACTACGGCGTCGCCTAGCTCCCCGCCGGCTTGGTGGGGGCAGCAGGGCGCGCGGCAGCCGCCGGCTCGGGGCTGATGCCGCTACGCTGCATCTCACCGAAGGTCTCGATCAGCATATTGGTCGAGATCTCGATGTCTCGCACGAACTTGTTGATCTTGCTCATGAAGAAGTTGTAGGCCAGCTGCGCGGGAATCGCGACGGCCAGACCGGCGGCTGTGGTGATCAGAGCCTCCGAGATACCGGCAGCCACGAGGCCGGGATTGGAAAGGCCGGCTTCTGCCAGAGCGTCGAAGGACTTGATCATGCCGGCCACCGTTCCGAAGAAGCCGAGGAGCGGAGAGACGTTGGCGATCGTGGCCAGCCAGACCAGATTGCGCTCCAGGCGACCCATCTCGAAGAGGGCCGCGTTCTCGATCGTCTTTTCGACGTCCTCTTTGGGCTCGCCATACTTGAGCAGGCCAGCCTTCATGATCGAGGGAACGGGTCCCCGGTAGTCCTCGCAGACCTTGATGGCGTCTTTGATCGACCGGTTGGCGATCAGGGCCTTGCGGATCTTGGCCAGGAACTCGTTGACGTTGATCTTGGCCCGACGCAGCGCGATGAAGCGCTCGATGATGAAGACCAAGCCGAGGATCGAGAAAATCAGAAGGGGGTACATGACAGGACCGCCTTCTCTGAACAGCTTCATAAAAGTTCCGCCGATTTCCACGTCATTCCTCCTCTACTTAGAATTTAGACTCAAAAGAAGTAGCTCGAGTTCCCGAAAAATTCCTCAGCGTGCCTGCGTGGTTGGACCCAGAGACGCTGCAGAGTCAATCCGGTTCCTCTGGTTGTCAACAGCGAGAGTCTATTCCTCGCCGGCCGCGGAGACAAGGACGGGATGCTAGCACAGGGTTTGCTGACCGCACAAATGAGGTGGGGGCCTGCCTGAGAGCAGATTTTCGAGTCACCGGCTCCGTCCCACGAGTCGCTCGAAACGATTGCGATGGGCATAGCAG
>JARFQS010000178.1 GCA_029287645.1 Thermoanaerobaculia bacterium
GGTCCAGACAGTGGGACTGGGTGCCCTTGAAGAGCGACTGGTCAGGGCAGTCGAAGGTGGTATGAGGGACTAGAAAACGCATCTCAGCCGAGTCCAGAAAGGAGAACACCGCCATGGCCCGAGCCGATGAGGTCAATCCCAACCCGTCGGGATTTCGTTTGTTGTCCGATGCGCAACTCGACCAGATCCACTTGGCATCGTTGGAGATCCTCCGTCGGACCGGAGTTAGGGTCTACGACGCAGAGGCCCTGGAACTGCTCTCCGGCGCCGGCTGCGTCGTGACAGACGGTGATCTGGTGAAGTTTCCACCGGCGGTTGTCGAGGAGGCGCTCGACAAAGCTCCGTCGCGCATCGTGCTGTGCAGCCGAACAGGTGAGCCAGCGATGTATCTCGAGGCGCATCGAACCTACTTCGGAACCGGTTCGGACCTGCCCAACACCCTGGATCTGGAAACCGGTGAGCGTCGACCGTCACTTCTCTCGGATGTGGAGCAGACGGCCCGGCTGGTCGATTCGTTACCCAACGTCGAGTTCGTCATGTCCATGGCGCAGGCCTCGGATGTCGAGGTAGCCACCTCGGACCGAAAGTCCTTTCTGGCCATGCTGACCAACACCACCAAGCCGATCGTCTTCACCGCCTGGGACGAGCACGGGCTGGCCGACATCATCGCGATGGCCCAGACCGTGGCCGGTGGCAGGGACGAGTTGGCGCTCAGCCCCTTTCTCTTCGCCTACCTGGAACCCACCTCGCCGCTGCAGCACTCCGACGTCGTCCTGCGGAAGATGATGATGATGATCGATCAGGGCCTGCCCTTCGTCTACGCCCCGGGTCCGATCGAAGGGGCTTCGGTGCCCATCACCTCGGCGGGCAGCCTCGCAACGGCCAACGCGGAGATCCTGAGTGGGATGGCGATCGCCCAGCTCAAGAAAGCGGGCACGCCGGTGTTGTTTGGGTCGGGGTCGGGACCGCTCGACATGCGAACCACCCTGGCTACCTACTCCAGTCCAGAGTTCATGCATCACTGCATGGCCATGGCCGAGCTGGGACACTACCGATACGACCTGCCGGTGTGGGGCTTCTCCGGCTGCACGGATTCGAAGCTCGCGGACCATCAGGCTTCGATCGAGAGCACGCTTTGGATTTTGTGGACCGCTTTGAGCGGCGCCAACCTGGTGCACGACCTCGGCTATGTGGAATCGGGCATGACCTGTTCCTACGAGATGATCGTCCTCTGCGACGAGATCGTCAGCTACGTCCGGCGTCTCATGGAAGGTTTTCAGATCACGCCCGAGACCCTGGCTCTCGACGCCATCGACGAGGTCGGTCCGGGCAACGACTTCCTGGGCCATGCGCACACGCTGCGCCACTTCAGAGAGGTGTGGCAACCTCGGGTCTTCGACCGTAACACCTACCAGGGCTGGGTCGCTGCCGACAAACCGACAGCTTTCGGAAACGCTCGCGAGATGGCCCGACAGGCGGTGGCCGAGCACCGTTGCGAACCCCTGTCCGATGCCGTACTCGAGACCCTGCAAGATCTCGTTGCGGAGGCGGACAAGCGCGCCGGTGTCGCCGGCTAGACCGAGAGGCTCTCGGGGAGAAGCACCTGCAATGCGGCGGGACTACGAAGCGATCGTCCTCGGCCTGGGAGGCATCGGGAGCGGAGCCCTCTACTGGCTGAGCCGCCGGCTCGGGCCGGAGGTGCTCGGCCTGGAGCAGTTCGAGCTCGGGCACGACAGGGGAGGCTCCCAGGATCACTCCCGGATCATTCGGTACTCGTACCATTCGCCGGAGTATGTTCAGTTGGCGCTTGGGGCCTACAATGCCTGGAAGCTGGTGGAGGAGGAGAGCGGTAAAGAGCTCGTTGTCCGCTGCGGAGGACTGGATCTCTTCCCACCCGACGGGCCAGACTCGATCGACGACTACCGCGACAGCCTGGGGACGGTCGGGATCCCGTTCGAGGTCTTGGAATCCAGCGAGATTCGCCGTCGCTGGCCGCAGTTTCAGATTGCGGATGGAGTCTCCGGCATCTATCAGAGCGATGGAGGACTCGCAAAGGCCGCGGACTGCAACGCCACCCACCAGTCCCTGGCCCGCCAACGAGGTGCCAGCCTACTGGACCGGACCGAGGTCCAGGCCATCTCACTCGTGGGTGGAGAGTTCGAGATCTCTACAGAGATGGGAGGGTTCCGCACTGGGAGACTCGTCATCGCTTCGGGCGCCTGGACGAACCAAGTTCTCGGCTATCTCGGGCTCCAACTACCCCTCCGCGTCACCCAGGAGCAGGTGACGTACTTTCATCCAGAAGACGCGAGCGCCTTCGAAGCGGCCCGATTCCCGGTCTGGATCTGGTACGACGAGCCGGGCTACTACGGCTTTCCCCTCCATCCGACCGATGGCGTGAAAGTGGCTCATGACCTCGGCGGGCACGAGGTGACTGCCGAAAGCCGCACCTTCGAGCCGGATCCGGACAATCTCGCCGGTGTCCGGCGCTTCTGCCGTGAGCACCTGCCCGCGCTCGAGCGGGTGAACTACACCAAGACCTGCCTCTACACCCTGACACCCGACCGGGACTTCCTGCTCGACGCCGTTCCTGGTATGGACAATGCCTGGCTTGCAGTAGGCGCCGGTCACGCATTCAAATTCGCCTCCCACCTCGGCCGCATCTTGAGCGAGCTCGCCCTAGATGGCTCGACTCCTTCCGATATCGAAGCCTTCCGCGCCGTACCAACATCGCGGGTCTGAGTGCCTTGAACTGCATGAGCTCCGAAGCCGCTCGACGGTGATAGGTCATTTTTCGCTGCTAAGTCAGTGATCGAGTGATTCATAGCCAGTCATCGATGTTCCCACCCCTGGGGGTTGGAGCATGACTACCCGGCAGGGCGTGTCGAATCTGTCACTCATCTGTTAGGTATTTGATACCTCGAAAAGGGCAAGTCGGGCAGAAACCCGATGCGCAAAGCCACGGGTCCTCGTTCCCCGCGCTCAGCGAAGGATCTTAGGACGGCCGGGTTGCCGAAAGGTGCCAGGGGCGAAGTGAAATCCGTCCCAGAGAGGGGGCCATGGGCGTCGCCTGGAGGGGCGGCCCGGGGCCTGGGTTCTTACAGCCAGTCCTCGGGTCGCAGGCAGCACCGGCATCATTTCTGAACGGGCTCTGCGAGCTTGATGCAGATCCTCCACGTACCCACATCCAATTGTCTTCAGTGAGGATCGCAGGTTCCTCGCAAGTAACTGGTCACGATTCGCCTGCAGAAGCTACTCATGTAGCGAGGGGAGTAGCTGTGTCGTCGAATGAGACCGAAGATCGAGTCGGGCTTGCGGGTGTAAGAC
>JARFQS010000184.1 GCA_029287645.1 Thermoanaerobaculia bacterium
GGCGATGCCGATGAAGCCCTGTTGCTTCTCGAGCATCCTCACGTCTACACGCTGGGTCGAAATGCCGATTCGGGTGATGTTCTGGCGACACCCGACTGGTTGCGAGCCAGAGGAGTCGACGTTGTCGAGTGCGATCGTGGCGGTCAGGTTACCTATCACGGCCCCGGTCAGCTCGTCGGTTACCCGATCCTCGACTTGAACCCCGATCGAAGGGATCTTCGGCGCTACGTGCGCGATCTGCAGAGCGTCTTGGTGAGAGTCCTCGCGGAGGTCGGCCTGGCGGCCGAGCCGAGAACGCAGAACCCCGAGATCGGAATCTGGGTCGAGGGCCGGAAGATCGCTTCCCTGGGTGTGCATGTCAGTCGGTGGATCACGACCCACGGATTCGCGCTCAACGTGAACACCGATCTGAGCTACTTCGGCTCGATCGTGCCCTGTGGTCTTCAGGAAGTGCAGATGACCTCGGTGGCCGAGCTCACGGGGCGGACCCTGCGGCTCGATGAGGTGGCCGGCCTCTGTGCCCGCCATCTGGCAGAGGTCTTCGACCGACGCCTGCGGGCGGTAGATCCGGGTGAGTTGATACTCTGATGGCCTATCGGTTCTTCGAGCACACGGCCGACATCGGTGTCGACATCGAAGCGACGAGCTTCGAGAGCCTGCTCACCGAAGGTCTCAGAGCCCTCACCGACAGCTTGACCGTGATCGAGAAGGTGGAGCTCGGCCTCGAGCTGAAGGTCGACCTCGAGGCTCGCAGCAGGGAAGATCTTCTGGTCGAATGGCTCAACGAGATCGTCTTTCTCTTCGATACGAGAGCGGTTCTGTTGGGCCAGGCTGACCTCGACGTCGAGGCGAAGAGCGACGGGTGGTGTTTGCGGGGCACGGTGCGAGGTGAGCGATACGATCCGAATCGGCACGAGCTCAAGACGCTGATCAAGGCGGTCACCTACCACCAGCTGGAGGTGCGGTCCTCGAAGGTGGGTTGGACCGCGCGCGTCGTGTTCGACATTTAGAGTGTCCGCCCTTGCGAGCGCTGTCCGGCAGGCGTAGCCTTTCTTGCATGGGTGGATCTCGACAGGTGTCACAGGGGAGGGCATGGCCGATGCGTATCGAGCAGATCGATGAGTTTCGTTGGCGCATTCCCAGACAGGGGAAGATGCAGGTCGAAGGGCTCGTCTTCGCGAGTGCGGAGATGATGAAAGAGATAGGCCAGGACCACAGCCTTCAACAGGTGTCCAATGTCGCACACCTGCCCGGCATCATCGGAGCCTCCATGGCCATGCCCGACATCCATTGGGGCTACGGCTTCCCGATAGGTGGAGTCGCGGCGATGGATGGCAAGAAGGGCGTCGTCTCGCCTGGGGGTGTCGGCTACGACATCAACTGAGGCGTTCGCCTCTTGCGCTCAGGTCTGAGCCGCACCGACATCCAACCCCGACTGCGCGACCTCGTCACCCGTCTGTACCAGAACATTCCGACCGGCATCGGCAAGGGCCGGACCGACCTGCGATTGAATCGGCAGGAGCTGAGCCGGGTCCTCGGCAGGGGGGCAGCCTGGGCTGTCGAGAAGGGGATGGGCGTCTCGGAAGATCTCGAGTATCTGGAAGAGAACGGTTGCCTCGAGGGTGCGCGACCGGACCTGGTCTCGGACAAGGCGTATCAAAGGGGACGCAATCAGCTGGGTACTCTGGGCTCTGGCAATCACTTCGCGGAGATCCAGTACGTGGCCGAAATCTACGACCCAACGGCGGCGACGGCCCTGGGCCTGTTCTCGGATCAGGTGACTCTGACCCTGCACAGCGGGTCGCGGGGCCTCGGTCACCAGGTCTGTTCGGACCATATTCGGATCATGGTGGAAGCCGCGGCGCGCTACGGGATCGAGTTGCCCGACCGCCAACTCTGTTGCGCGCCAATCCAGTCGCCAGAAGGCCGCGACTACCTGGGTGCCATGTCGGCCGCCGCCAACTTCGCCTTCGCCAACCGCCAGGTCATGACCCACTGGGCCCGCGAAAGCTTCATGCAGGCCTTGCATCTCGGGCCCAGCCAGGCGAACCTCGAAGTGGTCTACGACGTCTGTCACAACATCGCGAAGTTCGAGACGTTCGAGATCGACGGCAGGCATCGACGTCTCTGTATCCACCGCAAGGGAGCTACCAGAGCCTATCCACCCTTTCACCCGGAGACCCCCGAGAGATACAGGGAAGTCGGCCAGCCGGTCCTGATCCCGGGAGACATGGGGCGCTATTCCTATGTATTGGTGGGTACCGAGAGGGCCTACAGCGAGACCTTCGGCTCGACATGCCACGGAGCCGGAAGGAGGCTGAGTCGCAAGCAGGCCAAGAAGCAGACCCGAGGGCGGAGCCTGCTGGACGAGCTGGAGAGAGAGGGTGTCGTTGTCATGGCCGCTGGAATGGCCACCGTCGCCGAGGAGATGCCCGAAGCCTACAAGGATGTGGCGGCGGTCGTGGATGTGGTCGAAGGGGCAGGGATCAGTCGCAAGGTCGCGCAGCTGAAGCCGATCGGGGTCATCAAGGGATGAGGGCGGAGACCTCCAGGCGGTGCGAGGGCAGCGGTGCAGGCCATGCTGGGAGCGAAAAGGGACTGGATCCAGGGGTCCTTTCCACGGAGAATCCTCTCGCCGAAGCCGGGCTGGCTGCCGGGTGATCGTGTAGACTCTGCAGCCGTGTCGGATTCTCTAGTGCAGATAGGCAAGATGTCGTCCGGCGAGCCCGCCAGGCAGCCTCGGCCCGAGTGGCTCCGTATTCGGCTCTCCACTCCCCGGCGCTACCGCGAGGTCAACGATCTCGTGGATGGATTGAGCCTGAACACCGTCTGCCAGGAGGCCCGATGCCCCAATATCTACGAATGCTGGGGCGAGCACGGGACGGCCACCTTCATGATCCTGGGGGACATCTGCACGCGCCGGTGCGGTTTCTGCGCGGTGACTTCGGGCAGGCCTCTGCCCGGGGTGGAGGAAGAAGAGCCGGACAATGTCGCCCGAGCCGTCACGTCGATGGGATTGAGACATGCCGTGATCACCTCGGTGGATCGGGACGATCTCGCAGATGGGGGAGCTGCTCATTTCGCCAGGGTCATCGAAGCGATTCACCGGAGAAACCCGACCACCGCTGTCGAGGTGCTGACTCCTGATTTCCGAGGCGTGCCGGAGGCCCTGGATATCGTTCTGGGCGCCGCCCCTGAGGTCTTTTCCCACAACATGGAGACCGTACCGCGGCTCTATCGCACGGCGAGGCCAGGAAGCCGATACGAGCGATCTATGGCAGTGCTCGAGACGGTGGCGGATCGCCAGGCGAGGGGTCACTTCGAGGGTCGCTCGAAGACCGGGATCATGGTGGGCCTCGGCGAGACTCCCGAGGAAGTCAGACAGACTCTCGGGGAGATCCGACAGGCGGGTGTCGAGATTCTGACGATCGGTCAGTACCTGCAGCCGACCTCGGACCATCTACCGGTCGATCGGTGGGTGCACCCCGACGAATTCGAGAGCTATCGGACCTTTGCCCTGGAGCTGGGCTTCAGCCACTGCGAGTCGGGCCCTCTGGTCCGCAGCAGCTATCACGCCCATGAGCACGTGGCGGAGCAGAGTCGAGCCTCTACCTAGCGATCGACTTCGCGCCTTCGCGAGTTCCGACCCGCCCTCCAGCTGACACACCAGAGTCCAGAGGCGATGAGGGCGAAGCCTATCGCCTGTCGCCCGGTGAGGATCTCGGAGAGGAAGAGCCTCGATAGCAGCGCCGTCAAGAGAGGCTGGAGCGTGGTATAAGCGGCGGCCAGGAGGGCCGAAG
Source organism: Thermoanaerobaculia bacterium (assembly GCA_029287645.1). Taxonomy (GTDB): domain Bacteria; phylum Acidobacteriota; class Thermoanaerobaculia; order Multivoradales; family JAHEKO01; genus JAUVRX01. The sequence goes on from JARFQS010000184.1 coordinate 3,801, forward strand.
ATCTCTGGATGGCCCACGAGTTGAGCAGATAGCTCAGGGCCGTCGGAAAGACCAGGATGTAGAGGACACCCATCCAGGTCGCGGGAGACAGACTGCTCGCCGGGAGCTTCACCAGGGTCGTACCTCCGACGGCGAGGACGCCAAGGGTTCCGAAGACGAAGGCGCCGGCGATGACGGTCTGCCAGGGGAGCTGGCGCAAGACTGGCCGCTGAAGCACGAGGAAAGTGGCATAACTGAGGCAATTCAGCAAGATCAGGAGGTTCCCGAACAGGGTGCTATCTCCCAGGGAGAACCTGGTTGGATCGAGAATCACCAGGGCGCCGCAGATGGCCAGGACGACACCGAGGAGGCGATAGGGGCCGATCCGTTCGAGACCCAGTAGAGCTGCCACTCCCACCGCGAATGCCGGGATCGAGGGCATCAGAATGGCGGCGTTGGTCGGTGTCGTGTAGCCCAGCCCGACGATGAACAGCACCTGATTCAGGAAGACGCCCAGGAACCCCAGGAGAGCGAGCTTGGGAAGCCAGCGGAGCGCTGGAAACTGGGCTCCTCTCCGCGCCGCGATGAGCAACAAGACCGGGGTCGCGAAGAGCACTCGCATGCAGGCGAGGGCAAGGGGAGGAATGTCTGCCAGGATCATCTTCCCGACGACGTGGAAGCCGCTGAAGCTCGCCTGAACTGCCAGCAGGGCCAGGTGGAGGGTTACGAGGCTCTGCTCGCCCGACTGAGCGGCGTGCGAGGGCTTCTCGGTCGTGGAGGATCTGGTGGGGCTTTCCATGCTATGTTCCCTGACTGCCGCCAGGCGATCCTATCGGTTCTGGCTGTCGAGATCGTGAGCGGCGACGACTTTCCTGACGGCAGTTCATCCGGGCCTCGGTGGGATGCAGAGGCCGGCGCGTCTGGTCTGGATCTGTTTGCGCCGCCCAGGGCGAGAAGCTACAATCGTGCCGGTTTCGAACACGTCATTTGGGGTCGAAAGGCCCGATCGGGGGAGTGGCTTGACGATGAACGAGTCAGAAACGGTAGTGCAGATTCGTCAGTTGGAGGACACCGACATCGGAGGTGTCACGGCTCTGGACGAGAAGATTGGTGGCGAGTACCGCCCCGAGGTGTGGGAGCGCCGGATCGGCTATTACCTGAGAAGGGATCCCGAGGCCCTGGTGGTCGCCGAGGTCGACGGCAAGGTGGCCGGTTTCATGCTTGGAGAAGTGCGGTCCGGGGAATTCGGCCTCGAGGAGCCGACTGGGTGGATCGAGGTGATGGGTGTCGACCCGGCAATGCGCGGACAGGCCATCGGCAGGCGACTTGCGGATAGGATGTTGAGCCATTTCCAGAAACAGGGCGCATCGAGCGTCAGAACCCTGGTCGATGAGACGATGACGGAGATCGCGAGCTTCTTCGATAGCCTGGGCTTCGAGCCCGCTCCTCTGCGTTCCTTCGTCAAAAACCTGTAGTCGAACAGCTTGAACCCTGGCCCTGGAGGGCCGGAGCCTTCCCATGAATGTGACCAAGACCTATATACCCAAAAAGTACCACCAGGCCGTCGTCAAGTGGCAGGAAACCTACCTGCCGGATTTCGGCTTTTTGCTGGACAACTGGGACAAGTACTTTCCGCGGGACACGAAATTCGAGCTCTGCGCCTTTCGCGAGTTGGGAATGTGCAGCGAGATCGAATGTGGGGACCAGAAGGGTCGCCCCAAGTTCGAGCAGGCCGCCGAGATGGAGCAACAACAGGGCGGCCACCTACTGGGTGCGCTGAAGGCCCAGGCCAGCACGGAGTTCGGCTCCATCCAGCAGCACCAGCTGACGCTCGCCAGGGCCCAGGAGGAGGAGGAGCAGTTCTGGATCCTGCGCATGATGGCCGAAGAGCTGCGACACGGCTACCAGATGCTGCACCTGCTGCTGGAAGACGACTGGAAGAGCGTCACCGATCAATCGGGTCCGGAAATGGTCGAGGAGATCCTCTCGATGCAGACGGGGTCCCATATCCTGGGAGCCTTCAACATCGACTTCGACTCGTTCATCGACAATGTCGTTTTCTGTGCCCTGATCGACCGGGTGGGCAAGTACCAGTTGTCCATGCAGCGCATCAGCGCCTACAAGCCGATGGCCGAGAGCATGCCGCAGATGCTCCGGGAGGAGGCGTTTCATCTCGCCGCCGGGGTCGTACCGTTGCGCCGATGGATGGAGAAGGCCGCCCAGGACTCGGTCTACATCACGACAGAGGACATCCAGAAAGCGATCAACAAGTGGCTGCCGCGGGGACTCGAGATGTTCGGGGATGAACGCGGCGGTGGCACGAACGTGCGCTATGGTCTCAAACCGATGAAGAACGCCGAGGCACAGGAGCAGTACTACGAGGAGGTCGGCAAGGTCGTTCGCGATCTGAATATGCGTTTCATCCGAGCGCGCCTGCCCGAGCTGTCACTGTCCGATGCCGAGACCCTTCTCGAGAAGCTCCTGGAAGAGGGTGGACAGAGTCAGGGCATTTCTTGGGAGGAGCTCGTTCACATGCCTCACCGGGAGTTCTTCCGGCGACGCGGCGTGCCCGCTTTCAGGATGGTCGGTTGGGCCGGAGAGCGGTTCGACGATGTCGAGGCCTATCTGCAGCATCTGACGGCACACCTTCCCGACGGGTATCGTGCCGGCCGCGACTTCAAGGACTATGCGCAGATGATCCGGCGCGTCGATTCCGGGGAGCTGACCGGGGACGACGCAGCCCGCACGATGCCGAGCTTGCGTCGAGTGGGGGGTGTTTGTCCGTGCTCTCGTGCGGTAAGGTGGGTGGCGGAGGAGCCAGACGGGAATGGCTCGGGCAGCCGAGGTGAAGCGGTGCGCTGAGCGGTCCCCGAACCCATCGAAATTACCTTTTCAACGGAGCGGAAACATGAGTCTGTTTGGCCGGCTCGTAGTGACCACTTTGCCTCTGGTACCGAAGCCCATAGTGGGCAAGGTAGCATCGCGGTACGTCGCAGGGGAGACGCTGGAGGATGCACTCGCAGAAGTACGTAAGCTGAACTCCGAGGGCGCTGTTGCGACGATGGACGTTCTGGGCGAGGAGGTCAGCGAGCGCCCCAAAGCGGAAGCAGCAGTCGAGGAGTACATCCGACTCTTCAACGCCATCGAATCCTCGGGAGTCGATTCGAATGTCTCGATCAAACCGACCCTTCTCGGCCTGAAGATCGACGAGGCCTTCTGTCGAGACAATATCGAGCGAATTGCTGCTGCGGCGTCTGGCATCGGCAACTTCGTTCGAATCGACATGGAGGACCACACCTGCACCGACGCCACCCTCGAGATCTATCACGAGCTCCAGCCGAAGTACGGAAATCTGGGAGTTGTCTTCCAGTCCTACATGCGTCGCACCTTGCAGGACATCGAGGAGATGCCGCAGACGGGTGCCAATGTGAGGCTCTGCAAGGGAATTTACATCGAGCCCAGGGAAATAGCCTGGAAGGGCTATGAAACGGTGCGATACAACTTCGTGGCCGCGCTGGAGAAGATGATCAACCGGAACATCTACGCCGCCATTGCAACGCACGACGAGTACCTGGTTTGTGCGGCGGTAGCACTCCTCGAGCGACTCCAGGTGCCAGCCGATCGATACGAGTTCCAGATGCTCCTCGGAGTCGACGAGCAGCTGCGAAAGATCCTGATCGACGCCGGGCACCGCCTGCGGGTCTATGTGCCGTACGGAAAGGACTGGTACCCGTACTCCACTCGTCGACTGAGGGAGAATCCTGAAATGGCCATACACGTCATGAGAGCCATGCTGGGAGTGCGCAAAGAGTAGCTGCACCGGGTAGAATTCCAGGGAATGGGGAAGTTGCTGTAAACTTTGCTACGCAATCGGTTTAGGGGGATGTTTCATTCTTTTCCTTCGCTCTCTGGTGGAGGTGGTCCATGCCAGCTGTAGATGATGTAAAAGTTCTGAACCAAGTAGGGCTGTTCGAAGGTCTGAGCACCGAGGATCTCAATCGTCTGAATCTCCTGTTGCACAAGCGCTCTTTTGCTACCGGGCTCAACATCATCACGGTGGCCCAGCCCGGCGATTTGGTCTACGTGCTGCTGGACGGCACGGTGAAGATCTATGTCGACCAGCTCGATGGCTCTGAGGTGATTCTGGCCTTCCTGGGCCCGGGCGACACCTTCGGTGAGATGAGCATGGTCGATACCGCCGGGCGATCGGCCAACGTCATTGCCCTGGAAGAGTGCAATTGCCTGATCATGGATCGGAACTCCTTTTACCAGTGCCTGAAGAGCATGAAGGGACTGAGCTACAACCTGGTTCGACTCCTGAGTCGACGGCTCCGCCTCGCCAACGAGCAGATCCAGGCCCTGTCGACCCTGGATGTTCGGGGAAGAGTGGCGCGCCAGTTGCTGGCCTTCGCTCAGCAGTACGGTGAATCGGATCCCTCGAACAACGTCAGGATCCCGCTGCGACTCACCCAGACCGATGTGGCCGCCCTCGTCGGCGCTTCCAGAGAGCGGGTCAATCAGGTCATCGTCGATTTCAAGGACAGCGGCTTCATCTCGGTGGATCCCTCGCATCGCTTCACGGTACATGACGTGCAGGCGCTGGTGGGTCGCTGCCAGTAAGCATCTCGAACAAGCTTCACAGAGGGCCGTCTTCGATGAACAGGTCGAAGATGGCCGCGCTGTGTGCGCCGGCCAGGCCCTTTGCTAGACTCTCGCTCCGCCCATGTCGCTCGAGCTTCTTACTTCTCATTCCCTCTCTCGGCCCACCTCGTGGGCCTGGCCTGGGGTCTAGCGGATCTGCGAGGCGGAGCGAATGCTGCGAGATCTACATGTTCGCAACCTGGCGGTTCTCGAAGAGGTTTCCATGGAGTTCGGTTCAGGCTTGAATATCCTGACCGGCGAGACGGGGGCCGGCAAGTCCATCGTGGTGGACTCTCTGGCCCTTTTGGGAGGAGCCAGGGCCGACAGTGAGCTGATTCGGACCGGGGAGCAGGTCCTCTCGGTGACGGGTGTTTTCGAGCCGCCCGGAGACGAGTGGCGCCAGGTGCTGAGAGAGTCGGGACTGGAATCCGAATCGGATGAGTTGGTCGTGCGCCGGGAGATCAGCCGTGAGGGCCGCAACCGGGTCTTCGTACAGGACCAGCCGGTGACCCTGGCCCTACTGACGCGTCTCGCGCCCCGGCTGATTCGGATTCACGGTCAGCGTGACGAGCTGGGCCTGGTGTCGGCGCATCTGCAGCGACTGTGGCTCGATCGATCTGGAGGCGACTCCGGGGAAATGGCTTTGCGCCAGGTCGGGGAGCGGTTCCATCGACAGCAGGATCTGGCAAATAGGCTGGAGCGCGTCGAAGGGAATGAGCGATTGCGACAGGAGCGGCTCGACCTCTTGCGGTTCCAGATCGGCGAGATCGATGCAGCTCGCCTGCGATCCGGGGAAGAGGCAGATCTCGAGGTCGAGAGAGATCTGCAGCGTCACGTCGAGGCAATCGGTGGAGCT
>JARFQS010000224.1 GCA_029287645.1 Thermoanaerobaculia bacterium
CTCCACTTCCCGGAAATCGTCGCTCTCGAGATTGCTCCCCCAGATGACGCAGAGGTCTTTCGTGTCGACGGAGGTGCTGTCGTGGTAGATGTCGGCGATGCTCTCGATGTTGTTGTGGCTGACCACCAGTCCCCACAGCTCATAGCTGGCCACCGGATCGACCCGGCACTGCCTCCCCTTGTACTCGAAGTCGAAGGGCTCTCGTGTCGTGTCTCCCTGTTCCGGCTCCCGGAGCAGCGCCGACTCGACCTCCGCCGAGGTCACCAGCCGTCCCTTCATGAACCACGCAATCGCGGTCAGGGCGACAGCGGCCAAGAACAGGGGGCCGATCAGGCGACGAATCCGGTAGAGAGACACTGGTGAGCTCGACCTCCTTTCGAACCTATAGAATTCTCGGCTCAGTGTCACAGTAGGTCTATGGCGCAGCTCACCAAGACACCTGGACAGCGTATTGCGTAGCCTCCTGACAATTCTTGCAGTCCTGTTGGTGGGAATCGGGCTCTTCCTGGCTCTCCGATCCACCGGACCCGTTTTCTATCTGGGCGGCATACAGGTCAACGAGCCCGATCACGATGCTTGGGTGAGCTCCCTGGCCGAAAGTGGGATGAACACGGTTGCGGTCACTGTCTATGCAAAGCAGGGGGATTGGGACTCCACGAATCTTTGGTGGGAGGAAGAGGAGCCCTGGGTCATCGCGGAGGCCCGTGCCGCCAGGAGAAGAGGTCTCGATGTCGCCCTGGTGCTCCGAGTGGCTCTCGACCATGCCTTCGAGCGCAACAAATTCTTCTGGCACGGCATGATCATGCCGGACTCCGACGAGGCCCTGAACGATTGGTTCGATCGGTACAGCGAGTACGTTCTGAAGTGGGCTCGCATCGCAGAGGAAGAAAAGATCGACATCCTGGCGATCGGCAGCGAGCTCAACTCCCTGACCAACACGGTCCATGTCGACGAGCTTCCGGCCCTCGAGGAGTACTGGTCCAACGAAGAGAAGGTGGAGAAAGAGAACGCCAAGGTTCTCGAGCACCGCGAGTCCATCGAAGGCAAAGAGATCTGGGTGCGGGGCAACGAGGGATATGCAGGGCTCGAACCCTACCTTGCCGACCGCGCGACGGCGCACGCTCTCTGGGCCGAGAAGGTCTCTTTCCTCGACACCGCCGATCCCGTGGCGCGAGTCAATGCCCGACGGCGACTGCTGGCAGATCGATGGAGCGAGCTGATCGATCGGGTCCGGCAGGTCTTCACTGGACCTCTTACCTACGCCGCCAACTTCGACCAGTTCGAGTCCGTGAGCTTCTGGAGCGAGCTGGATCTGATCAGCATCAACGCCTACTTCCCGCTTCGCAAACGTGACCTGCCTGAATCGACCGGCGGCTCCAGAACTGCGCTCTTCGCGACGCGATGGACGACGATCCTGCAGAATGTCGACGCTTTGCGTGATCGTCAGGGCGTGCCCGACCATCGGGTGCTCTTCACCGAGCTCGGCTACACACGCCGTGCCAACGCGACGATCGAGCCCTGGGCAGCCCACGGGTTCTCGGTGCTGCCTTCACCTTCCGGTACGCGGTTGATGATCTGGGAAGAGCAACCCGACGATCCTGTGGAGCGAGCCGAAGCCGTCAGGGGTCTCTACGACGCGAACCTGGCGCTGGGCGGCGATTTCCTCGCCGGCATTCTCTACTGGAAGCTATCCACCGAGCCGGCACATTCGGAGGTCGAACCCTTTGTCCTGATCATCGGAGACCGGGCTGATGAAGATCCCCTCTTGGCAGAGCTACAGCGCTTCACAGCGGAGCTTCCCGTCGATCGGCGGCGCGCTCGCCTGATTTCTCGGTGGCAGGGCTTTGTCCGGTATATCCTCCCCCAACGAATTTCAAACTAGCGATCGAGGAAGTCAACAGATGAGTCGAGCACTGACGGCCGTGATGGTGTTGTTTCTTGCTGCAGGTGGCTGGGGCCAGGACGTCGAGAACCTGCCTTTTCACGAGTACGACCCGCCCTCCACGCTCGTGGTCTCCGAGCACCCCTTGACACGGGCCAAATACCCCTTCATCGACGTCCACAATCACCAGTTCGGCATGCCCGACCAGGATCTGAGTGAGCTGACGGCCGAGATGGACGAGCTCAACATGGCGGTCATGGTGAACCTGAGCGGCCGCGGCTTCCGAAGAGTCGCGCAGCCTGATGGCTCGACCCGGTTCGCGTTGAGGGAGAACGACTATCTGAACGAAGCTCTCGACAACGTTGCAGCCACTGCTCCAGGGCGCTTCATCGTCTTCACCAATATCGATTTCTTCGGCATCGACGAGCCTGAGTGGGGTGAGCGCACCCTGCGCCAGCTGGAAGCGGATGTGGCCAGCGGTGCCAAGGGTCTCAAGATCTACAAGAGCCTCGGCCTCACCGCGAAGGACAGCAGAGGCGAAAGGATCCCCGTCAACGATCCGCGCCTGGACCCTGTCTGGTCCAAATGCGGCGAGCTGGAAATCCCGGTCCTGATCCATACCGGAGAGCCTGCCCCTTTCTGGATGGACAAAGACGGCAACAATGAAAGGCTGCTGGAGCTCATCGAACGGCCGGAACGCTATCGTGACCCGGCGGTCTACCCATCCTGGGAAGAGGTGATGGGTGAGCAGCACGACGTCTTCCGCAAGCACCCGCGTACGAAGTTCATCAATGCCCATCTCGGGTGGATGGGCAACGATCTGGAGAGACTGGGTACGCTGATGGACGAGCTACCCAACATGTACACCGAGATCGGGGCCGTCCTCGCCGAATTGGGACGACAGCCACGCTTCGCCCGGGATTGGCTGATTCGCTATCAGGACCGGGTGATGTTCGGGAAGGACTCCTGGCGGCCCGAGGAGTACCACGTCTATTTCCGGGTCCTGGAGACGGCCGACGACTATTTCGACTACTACCGCCGCCGTCACGCGTTCTGGAAGATGTACGGGCTCGACCTGCCGGATGATGTGCTGAGAAAGCTCTACTACAAGAACGCTCTGCGCGTCATCCCAGGGATCGATCCCACGCTCTTTCCCGACGCATAGAACAGGTCGGACAGCTTTCGACCCAGCTACACTAGAACCAGAACCTGCATCCAGTCGGCTCATGACTCGAGAAAGTACTCCAGACGAAGCTGTCCTCAATGCTGCCCGGGCCGCAGCCACGCTCAGTGAGGCCCTGAATCTGGAGGTGCGTCTCGAGCCCTACGCACACCTCCGATGGAGTGGCCCGGACCCGCAGGTCCCGGTGCTTCGCCTGGACGACTTCTCCGGGATCCCCTTCCTCGTCGATATCACCGGCGTCGAGGAGTATCAGCACCGGGCGCGGCTGAGAGCCAACCCTGAAGACCTCTATGCGGCGGTCACGCCGGCAACCTTCGGCTACGAGCCCTACTGTCAGCGAAACCTGCAGCTGGCGCCGGTCGAGCTCCTGGAGGTGAGTCCAGTCGACAACCAGCTGGCTCTGGCACGAGCCTGCAGCGAGGGCGAGGCCCGAGATCGAGTCCTGAGGCACGTGGCGGCCAGCGGAAGCCTGACCATCGATCCCTTCATGGGGATCGAAGAGGTCTGGGAGCTCGCCGATTCCCTTTCCCACGAGTCCAAGGTGCCGGTCAGTGTCATGGCCCCACCGCCACCGGTCACCAGGATCGCCAACGACAAGCAGCTGTTCAGCCAGCTCGTGGAGTCGGTGCTGGGGCCCGACTGGTTGGTCGAGACGTTGGATGCCCGATCACCCGACGCCCTGGCCCGGGAGCTTCTCACGCTGGCTGAGCGCCACCTCCAGGTCGGTCTCAAGCGTCTGCGCTGCGCTTCCGCCATGGGCAACAAGGTTTTCACCTCGGCGGAGATCCGCGGGCTTCCGCTCGAGGCCCTGGAAGCCGAGGTGCGCCAGTTCCTCGACCGAACCGAGTGGCAGGGTGACGAAGATGTCCAGGTGGTTGCCTGGGAGCAGGTCGAGCACTCGCCATCGACCCAGCTCTGGATTCCACCTTTGAAACGGGGCGAGCCTCGCCTCGACGGCGTCTTCGAGCAGCTGCTGGCGGGGGAACACAAAGTGTTCGTGGGGAGCCGACCTTCGACGCTGCCCCGAGCCGTCAACAACGCCGCCGCAGAGGGCTCGATCGCCGTCGCCCTCGCCCTTCAGGCCCTCGGATACGTCGGTCGCTGTTCCTTCGACTTTGTTCTGGTCGGAGATCCCGAGTCAGACTTCCAACTGCATTTCACGGAGTGCAACGGGCGCTGGGGCGGCACCAGCATCCCGATGACGCTCATGGACCGTCTCATGGCGGGCAAGCCTCGACCGCCCTATCGAGCCCAGGACTTCATTCACTCGGAGCTGGTTGGGGCGGAATTCAGCGACCTCGTCGCACAGGTCGGCGACGAGGCCTTCGACGTGCGCACCGGCACCGGACGCTTCATCTTCTACAACACCGGCCCCCTCCGCGAGCACGGCAAGCTGGATGTGATCGCCATGGGCGAGACCCAAAGCCAAGCCGAAGCCGCCCTCGAAGAAGACCTCCCAAAGCTACTCGGGCTGGTGTGATCAAGAGGCTCGTC
>JARFQS010000226.1 GCA_029287645.1 Thermoanaerobaculia bacterium
CGGGCAACTGGCACTGTTGCGGCGGATTCACCGCATGCCCGCAATGAGCCTCACCATCTGAGACTCGGCCTCGAGGGTGCGAGATTCGCCTCCCCGGGCCTCCACGATTAGAATCGCAACCCAATCCGTTCGCCCCGCTGCTGCGTAGGCTGCTTAGAACAGGCTCATGAAGACCCTCATTCAGACCTTGCTTCATCCGATTTCTGCCGAGAGACGCGGGGTGAGCGCCCGGCGATACCGGAGTCTGCCGGACGCTTTGAAGACACCCGAGCAGATCATCGGCCTCGCCCATCACTCGTGCGGCGCTACGCACGGCGTGCTGGAGCGATGTGATTTCGCCTGCACGAGCTGCTACCTGGGTGAGGAGGCCAATGCCGCAGCACCATTGCCCAAGGACGAGGTCTTTCAGCAGCTCGATCGGCTCCGCGAATTCCTCGGACCACAAGGCAAGGCCCAGATCACGGCTGGAGAAGTGACTCTGCTGCCCCGCGAGACGCTGGGTGAGTACGTTCGTTATGCGATCCGGATCGGGCTCGATCCAATGGTCATGACGCATGGTCGTCGCTTCTTGAAGGAGCCGGAGTACCTTCAGCAGCTGATCGAAGAGGACGGGCTGGAAAAGGTCTCGATTCATGTAGATTCGACCCAGCGCGGTCGAGAGGAGTGGAGCCCGTTCGTCACTGAAGAGCAACTCAATGCGGTTAGGGATCGGTATGCGAGTCTGATCCGCGATATGAGGGCGAAGACCGATCGAAAGCTCCATGCTGCCCATACCGTCACGGTCACACAGAAGAACCTCGACCAGATTCCGGATGTGATGAGCTGGCTCCTGCGAAACCTCGATGCCTTCAGGATGATCAGCTTCCAACCGGTGGCGGAGGTCGGTCGGACGCAGGATCGCACCCTCTCCGGCCTGACGCTCGCCGATGTCTGGGAGCGGCTCTGCGGAGCGCTGGGCAAACCTCTGAACCGGGACGCCATGCACTTCGGACATCCCGAGTGTCACATCATGGTCCCAGTCATCGTGGCCAGGGCCGGCGAGCAGCTCTGCGTTCTGGAGACAGTCCGGGCAGAGAAGAGCTGGGATCGCTTCTACCTGCGACGTCTGCTTGGAGCGGTGGGTGGCTATACAGTACGCGGCAAGAGCCGGGCCGAGAATCTCCTGGGCATTGCCTCGCTGACACTGCGCAACCCGCTCCTGCTGCTCGAGACTCTCGTGTACGGTCTCTATCGAGTCTGGGGCGATCGACGGGATCTGACCAGGATCCTCCTGGCAGCCGTTCGCAAGGGTCGTCTGAGCGTGCGACCCCTGGCACTGGTGGTTCACAAATTCATGAGCCCAGACGAGCTGGAGACGCCCTTGGGGCGTGAGCGACTTCAGGCCTGCACCTTTCGTGTGCCGGTCGAAGGACAGATGATCCCGATGTGCGAGCTCAATGCAACCGGCCTGCGTTCCCAGCTCTACCCGGCCTCACGACTCAGAAAGGCGGTTGGACGATCATGACCACCAACACACTCTCCCTGGTTCTCGCCGCATCGCTTGCTTGCGTTATGGTTCTCGGGCCCATGTCGACCCCATCCTACGCCGCCGACTTCTCCTACGCCGACTGGAACGATGTCCTCGAAGCGTACGTCGATGAAGACGGTCTGGTGGACTACGCGGGACTGGCCGCCGATCGCCAGGCCCTGGACCGATTCATCAGCTCGATCGAGACCACCGGTCCGAAGAGCGATCCAGATGCCTTTCCGACGCGCGACGATCAGCTCGCCTACTACATCAACGCCTACAACGCCCATGTCTTCCAGGGAGTCCTGGAGCTCGGTCCCGATGCCAAGACGGTGTGGGGATTCACCGGCACCGGCCTGGGCTTCTTTGTCCGCATGAAGGTCGAGGTGGACGGCGAGAGGACGAGCCTCAAGTCCCTCGAGGACGACATCATTCGCGACGGATTCAAGGATCCCCGCATCCACGCTGCCCTCAATTGCGCCTCGATCGGATGCCCCAAGCTGCCCAAGGTGGCCTTCTTGCCCGAACGGCTCGACGAGCAACTCGACGCCGAGATGACGAAGTTCGTCAACGAGGAGCGCAACTGCAAGATCGACACGGCGGCGGGCACTGCCACCCTCTCGAAGATCTTCGACTGGTTTCGGAAGGACTTCGAGGAGTATCAGGCCGAACACGGTGGAGGCGGCTTGCGCGAGTACATCAACCGCTACCGCCCTGCCGATTCCCAGCTGTCGGCCGATCTCAAGATCGAGTTCGCCAAGTACGACAAGGGCCTGAATCGGCAGTAGCCAGCCCGTGAGATCCGCGGACTGGGCCGGGCCCCCTTCCTAGGCGCCTTCTCCGGCCCCCGGACGAGCTTCCATACTGCTGTCCCCGCGAGGAGGAGAAGAATCCACGCAATCGGAAGCCTGTACCGGGACTCATAGGAGACGAGGTCGTCGACGACCGGAAAGGTCAGGAGAGGAATGAGCAACGTGGTTCGTTGTGGTGAGGTTCCTGCGGGGAAGTGCCATAAGATCGACCACAAAGGACCCCCA
>JARFQS010000298.1 GCA_029287645.1 Thermoanaerobaculia bacterium
CCGGGCGCAAACTGCGCAACGCTCGGCAGGACGGGTCACCTGGGGTGATAATGGGCCGCACCGAAGGCTGCCTGGGTGTTCCTGGTAGGCCTGACAAACGGTGGGGAAAGCCCGGAATGAAAGCGCCACAACGAGACAGCCGGTCGAGCGGCAGGAGTCGTCGCAGCGCATGGCTGGCCCTGGCCATCGTGATCGGGATCTGCATGGGTGTCTTCGTACTGCTCGAGAGTACCCGCGGCTTCCCCTTCTCCAGCACTGACGATGGCCCGGTCTACTTCGTTCCCCTGATCAAGGCCCACACGGACGCGTTGCTTCGAGGTTCGCCGGGTGCCTACCTGTGGTCTCTGGGGAGTGGTCACAGTGTGTGGGAGAGCGGGCAGCTCGGCCCGCTCTACTTGCCCTACATCCTGGCCAATGTCGTGGCACGAGTGGCGGGTGTGCCCGTCCTACTGCTCGAGGTCAGCGCGGCCTTCCACCTTCTCTTGGCGGGCCTATTCGCACTCTGGTTGCTGCCGGGGGAGTATCGTGGTGCCGACCGCGGACTGGCCGCGGCACTCGTCGCCGTGCAGCCGGCGCCGCTCATCCTCGGAGCTAACTGGACTCCGTACCTCTCTTCCTATCCGTGGTTCGTGGCGCTCTTGCTTTTGTGCGAACCGGAGAAGGGCGAATGGAACTGGTCGCGGTCACGTCGTATCGGAGTGATGGCGACGAGCCTGGGATTCCTCGTCACGGCCCACCCCCAGATGGTCGCAGTCGGTCTCGGTCTCGTGGCTACGCGGTGTCTGACTGGGAGTGAGGATTTGCGACTTCGTCTGCGGAACCTGAGCTACTTCGCGGTGGCTCAGCTACCCGCGATCCTGCCGATGGCCTTCATCTATGTGGTCTCGTTGCGTGCTACGCCGAACTGGATGGCGGGCCGTGCGCAGAGTGACTTCCTCCTACGGGAAGGCCAGTCGATCGGGACGGTGTTGCACGGCTTGTTCCTGGGGAACCTCGTCGAGAGATCGGACTTCGCACTGTGGGAGGGCGTTTCCTGGATGGGGGTCGGGGTCTTCTTCGCCCCCTGGCTAGTACTATCGCTGTACTCCTCTCTCCGTCGGCGTCGATTCGTCTGGCCGGCCCTCGCCCTGGCCATGATTGGGCTTGCGGCCATCCAGACGTTCCCGGCATTCCGCATGCTGGCGATCGGGCCCCTGGCCGGGTTCCGTTGGACCTGGAAGCTGGCCTGGTTTCTAGGCCCCATCTCGCTGCTGCTGGTGCTGGTCCGGATGAAGCCGTCGAAGAAGTACCTGCCGGCTTGGCGGAGCTTGGTGATAGCCGCAATCCTGCTGTGCACCCTGGTGGGTGCCAGGGGAATGCGGTTCGATTTGTTTCCCTCGCTTCGCTACGCGCAACCAGGCGGGATTCTCACCGTGGTTGAAGAAGCTGCGCAGCTTCGGGAGGCCGTCGGCATGGAGGCCGGCGACCGGATTGCGCTTCTCGGTGGCTATTCCATGAGTGTCGAGAGACTCCCTCTGGCTCTGCTGGGCCTGATCGGGAACGCACCATTGCTCGCCGGTCTGGGAAGCGCCCATCTGTACGAGCCCATGGAGCCCGAGCAGGTCTCGCTGACGCACTTCGGGCTCTCGACGCCCTGGCGCAAGCCGGTGCCGCCCGGCAATTACCTTGCGGACCCCGGCGGGATGGAACGGTCCCTCGCCTCGATCGGCGCTCGCTGGTTGATTACGCATCGCCCCGGCCTGTTGCAGAGTTCGGATACCCATACTTTCGTTGGGAAGGACGGCTTGCCTCTCTTCGTAAGAGAGATTCCGCCCCCTGTTGCCCCCTGGCCCCTGGGAATCGGCGAGCAGGGCCCTGTTCCAGTCGAGCTTCTGGACAACGGAGACGTTGTCACTGCTGCAGCGGTTGACGATCCGCCCGATATGGGCATCGGACGGGACATGCGATGGTCGTCCGAGAAGGATGGCCGTCTGAGAGGTCGGGTGCGACAGTTGTCGCCGGCTTGGGTGGTTGGCGAAATCCTGGCCTTGGCCCTTGCTCTGTCATTGCTTTGGAGATCGCCCAGAGGTTAGGGCCTGCCGACAGCGACGTAACAGGTCGAGAGTCGAGTGGTCTGGGCCGAGTCCTCCGAGCCTCGAAGGAGGCAGATCGAGGACACAGACGCGGGAAGCAGAGGCACGGCTGAGCCGCGTCAGCCTGTTCTGAGATGAGCTTCTGCCAGGCTTTCGTAGACGGGCCCCGATGAAGTCAAGGTGCTCTTGACCAGATGGACGCTCGTCAGTCGGTCGCTCTTGGGGAGAGTCGATGCGGCGAGGCCCGAGAGTGCGTCGGATACAGTTTGAGCAGTTCTGGGCCGGGCATTGCGCTTGAAGCGAGCGAGCGTGATGTGTGGGCTCTGGGCCCGTATCTGAGACTTCGGAAATCTCCGCAGAATTGATTCGCGGAGCAGAGCCTGCAACGAAGAGATCCCCTCAGCCCCCTCCTCGACATCGGAACAAATCAGCCTTGGAGACCGGCGAGCGTAGAGGATCCTCGGTCGGGTCAGGAAGAAGTCGAAGGCTTGTGAGCTGGCGGTTGACTCCAGCGCCTGGAGGCTCTGGTCCAGGTCCTCGTCCCCGATCTCTCCCAGAAAGGCCATCGTCAGATGATGGCTTCTGGCGGGAATCGGGCGGATCACTCCCGGCACGGCTGTCGAGATCTCCGTCACCAGAGACTCGTAGGCCAGCATGTTCGCTGAATCGAGAAACGAGGCGTAGAACAGGCGCATCTTGCACCTCCAGCTGACCGCGAACGCGGTCCTGAGCCTAGCCCTCCTCGTACTCGGCCCAGGTCCTCGGTGATTCGCTGACCCTCATCTTCACCAGGGTAGGGAACACGGGCTTGAACCTCTGGTAGAGAAAACGTGCGATGTTCTCCGCCGTGGTGGCATCCGGTAGCACATCGTTGAGGTTCAGGTGATCGAGGTTCTCGTTGATGAAGACCCGGATCGGCTCGAGCTCGTTGTAGTCCACGACGAAGCCGCGCTGGTCGAGCTCTTCGCTCTCCAGCACGGCCTCGACGATGTAGTTGTGACCATGCAGACGGCTGCAGGGATGCTCGTCGGGTAGGAGATCCAGCTGATGGGCCGCCGAGAAGTGGAACTGCTTGCTGATCCGAAACACCGTGTCCTCCGATTATCCTTCGACTGGCTCGAACCGTCCCTGGAAGAAGCGCAGCTTCTCGGGCTCGTAGACGAAGCGTAGGCCGCGAATCTCGTCGCGACGCTCGTAGAGCCGAATGATTCCGTCGGCAACTGCCCGCATGTGGTCTCGGGTGTAGACCCGGCGGGGGATCGTCAAGCGCACGAGCTCGAGCGGCGGTCGGTAGTTCTCGCCGGTGTTCGGATCGCGCCCCTTGGAGACATTGCCGCGTTCCATGGCCCTCACGCCCGTCTCGACGTAGATCTCGGCCGCCAGACGCTGCGACGGATACTCGTCCTGATCGATGTGGGGCAGGAAGCGCTTGGCATCCAGGAAGATGGCGTGGCTCCCTGGTGGGGTCACGATCGGCACTCCGGCATCGAGGAGCATCTGACCGAGATCCTCGGTCTGCATGACTCGGGCGCGGATGTAACGGTCGTTGAGCATCTCCTGGACGCCCTGCGCGATGGCGGCGAGGTCGGAGGCGGCCAGGCCTCCATCCGTCACGTTACCCTCGTAGACACGGAGCAGCTCCTCGGACTTCTTGGCCCACTCGGCGTTGTCTCGATAGGCCAGCAGGCCGCCGATGTTGATCAGGAAGTCCTTCTTGCCGGAGACAGTGCAGCCGTCTCCGTAGAGCAGCATTTCGCGGAGAATGTCGCGCACCTTGGTGTTCTTGTAGTGGGCATCTCGCTGCTGGATCATGTAGGCGTTTTCGGCCAAGCGGGTTGCATCGAAGAAGACCGGGATGTGGTGGCTGCTGCAGTAGGCGTAGACGTCTCGCATGTTCTCCATCGAGACCGGCTGCCCACCGGCCATGTTGACCGAGTGCTCGAACGAGATGTAGGCGATCTTCTCGGCGCCATGCTCGTCGACCAGGGCTGCGAGCTTGGCCATGTCGATGTTGCCCTTCCATGGGAAATCGCTGTCCGGGTCGTGCGCCTCATCGACGATGACGTCGGCGAAGACGCCACCGGCCAGCTCCTGATGGAGCTTGGTCGTGGTGAAGTACATGTTGCCGGGCACCAGCTGGCCGGGCTGGATCATGACCTCGGAGAGGATCTGCTCCGCGGCGCGGCCC
>JARFQS010000324.1 GCA_029287645.1 Thermoanaerobaculia bacterium
ACATGGCGGAGCTCGGAAGGGGCATAGTGGACACCCGTCATCTCGTCTACTACCTCTCGGCGAGTGTGCTCTTCGTGTTTCTTTCGGCGAAGGCCCTCGAGTCCAGGAAGTGGAGATAGAACGATGGCCAGAATCGACAAGAAAACGGGCAAAAAGGTCCTCTCCGGCTCCCTTCTCGGCGCCGGCGTCCTGCTGGCGATCGCGCTCTTCATCATCGTGAACTACTTCGGCTGGAAGTATCACCAACGGTTCGACTGGACCGAGAGCCAGCTCTACTCGCTTTCGGAGAAGACCGAGAACGTGCTGGCGGAGCTCGACCGCGACGTGGAGGTGGTGGTCTTCATGAGCCCCGGTGACGAGCTGTTCAGCGCCGTCAGCGAGCAGCTGGCGCGCTACGAGGCCGGGACACCCAGAGTCGAGATTCGCTACGTGGACCCTGAGAAGAACCTTCTGGAGGCCCAGACCCTGGTGGACAAGTACGAGCTCAGCCATCTCAACGTGCTGGTCTTCGACAGCGGGGACGACCGCCGCATCGTGGACAGCACGGAGTTGGCCGACTACGACTATTCAGGAATGCAGTACGGCCAGAACGCCCAGCTCACCGGATTCAAGGGAGAGCAGGTCTTCACCAGTACCCTGCTGGACTTGATGGAGAGCCGAAAGCCCAGGATTCTGTTCACCACGGGCCACGGTGAGCTGAGCCTGGACGACCAGTCGCCCGAAGGCATGTCGCTGGCCCGCGAGCTGCTCGGCAAGGACAACTTCGAGCTCGAGGAGTGGGCGACCATCGGGCAGGCACAAGTACCCCCAGGGACCGACCTACTTGTCATTGCTGGGCCGGACTCCACCTTTCTCGAGCCCGAGTTGCAGATGCTCAGGAGCTATCTCGCTGGGGGTGGGCGCATGCTCGCGCTGCTGGATCCGACGCTTGCGATCGGCGGTGGCCTTGTCCCAACCGGGCTCGAGTCGTTGCTGCTCGAGTTCGGAGTCGAGGTGGGCGACGACATCGTCGTGGATCCGTCGAACCCGCTGCCCTTCTTCGGCGCCGAGACGCTCTTCGTGACCTCCTACAGCGATCACACGATCGTCCGGAGCCTGGACCAGGCGCAGCTGCCGGTCGTCGTCGCGCTGGCCCGCTCGGTCGGTCTTGCTCCCGAGATCGAGGGCTACCAGATGCAGGAGCTGATGCGCACGACCGCTGATGGCTGGGGTGAAACAGGCATCGACAATCTCGAAGCGGTGGAGCTGGACGAGCGGGACCTGTTGGGACCGGTACCTTTGGCCGTGGCTGTCGAGCCGGCCAGTGAGGTTGCCGAGGGTGAAGAGGGGGCCCCGTCGGACCCAGCGGCGGAGAGCGCCGGGCCAGAAGGCCAGATGCGCCTGGTGGTCGTCGGGGACTCCGACCTCGCCACCAATACCCAGCTGCAGAACGTTCCGAACGCCACGTTCCTCGCCAACGCCCTGAACTGGCTGGTCGAGCGGGAGACCCTCGTCGGCATTCCCCCGAAGCAGCCCGAGCAGGTCAAACTGAGCCTGACCCGCACACAGCTCTCGAGATTGACCTGGCTGGTGCTGATCATCCTGCCGGGGCTCGTCATCCTGGCCGGCTTGACGGTCTACCTGCGGCGCAGGAGGTAACCCATGCGTCCCAAGACGGTCCTCACCCTGTTGGTCATCGTGGCCGCCCTGTTGGCGTTCATCTGGTTCTATGAGAGGGACCTGCCCTCCAGTGACGAGCGTGGGGAGTTGGCGAAGAAGGCCATCGCCTTCGATCGCGATGCGGTCGATCGAATCGAGTTGGAGGTCGGGGGCGAGCGCGTGCGGATGGTCCGGGCTCCGACGGAGGATGTCGAAGAGGAGGACGAGTCCTCGTTGGGCTTCATCGAGGACGAGTGGCAGCTCGAAGAGCCATTCCAAGGCAGGGCGGACGTGGACCTGGTCGCCAGACTCCTGGACGCTGTCGAGTCGCTCGAGAAGGTCCGCGAGCTCACCGGCCTGGCGTCGACCGAAGCTGGCCTGGACGCTCCCAGGGCGACCCTGTTCCTACACACGGGTGAGGGTACCCATGAGCTAGTGGTTGGCAGTGAGGTACCCGCTTCGGAGACCATGCTCGCCAGCGTGGACGGTGGTGATCCCATGGTCGTCAGCAACACCCTATGGTCCAGCCTGGATCAGGAGCCGGGAAACTGGCGCAGCAAGGACCTCTATTTCGGGGATCGGGACGCTATCGAGAGCGTCTTCTTGAGCACCGAGCAGGGAAAGGTCCGGCTAGCGCGCCGAGGCGACGCCTTCTGGATCGAGGAGCCGCTGAGCGACAGGGCCGATCGGGAGCGGGTGCGGGCCCTGCTCAGCGCGATCGTGGCCATGAGGGTCCACGCATTCGTCGATCAGCCTGAAGGCTCCTCGACGGAGCTCGGCCTCGATCCACCAGTCGCCACGATAGAAGTCACTGCGGAGGAAGCGACCGCGCCATTTCGTCTGGAGTGGGGAGGGTCGGTCGCCGAAGACGAAACCAGATCATTTGCCCGCGTGGACGGCCAGGTTTTCGAGACTTCCGCACCTTTGGCGGAGTACCTGTCCACAGGCCCTGAGAGCTGGCGCTCCCTGGCTC
>JARFQS010000355.1 GCA_029287645.1 Thermoanaerobaculia bacterium
GAGCTGGGAAAGGTGGACGCCGAGGCCTCGCGACACGCCAAGGACTCGCTCGGATTCCACTCTGATCTCGCCAATGCGGTTTCCGGCGCAGATCTGGTGATCGAAGCGGTACCCGAGTCGATGGAGCTCAAGATCGACACCTTCCGACGAGTCACCGAATCGGCCCCGGAGCACGTGTTGCTGGCATCCAACACCTCGGCGTTGTCGATCACCGAGATGGCGGGTGCGCTGGACAAGCCGGGGCGCTTCGCCGGGATGCACTTCTTCAATCCGGTCCACATCATGCGACTCGTCGAGCTGGTGAAGGGCCTAGAGACCGACGACGAGACCCTCCTGGCGCTGCGCAAAGTGGCCGAGACGATGGGCAAGGAGGTCGTGGAAGTGAAAGAGTCGCCGGGCTTCGTGACCTCGCGTATCAACGCCCTCATCGGCAACGAGGCCTTCCGCATGCTCCAGGAGGGAGTCGCCACCGCCTCCGATATCGACAAGGCCCTGAAGCTCGGCCTGAATCACCCCATGGGTCCCTTCGAGATGATCGACCTCGTCGGTCTCGATGTCAGGCTTTCCGTCCTTCAGCACCTCCAACGGTCGCTTGGAGATCTCTACCGACCCAATAGCCTCTTCCTGCAGTATGTCCAGGCAGGTCGCCTGGGCCGGAAGGTGGGGCGAGGCGTCTACTCCTACGATGAGCATGGAAAACGGCTCGACTGACATCAGTTTCGAATCAGGGGGGAGTCGATGACGGTTCTCGAAGATCGCGTTGCACTGGTCACCGGATCGAGTAGTGGACTGGGCTTCGCCGCCGCTCGCGCCCTCCTCGACCTCGGCGCCCGCGTGGCGCTGAACAGTCGCGGCGGAGACAAGCTGGAGGCGGCCCATCGCGCTTTGGCTGCTGGAGGCGGCGAAGTCGTGGCGATTCCAGCCGACATTCGGCAGCCCGAAGAGCTCGAGGACCTTGTCAACGAAGTCGAAGAGCACCTGGGAGCGGTCGACATCCTCGTCGCCAACGGAGGAGGGCCCAGAGTCAAGCCCGCAGTCGAGCTCGACGAGGCCGACTGGCAGGAAGCCCTTCCGCTGGCGTTTCTCTTCGTTCCACGGCTGTGCAGGCTCGTCCTGCCTGGAATGCGACGCAGGGGTTGGGGTCGCATCGTGGCCATCAACTCCGTGTCGGCACGGCAGCCGATTCCGAGCCTCGCCCTCTCCAACGCCTTGCGGCCCGCTGTTCTCGGTTACCTGAAGACGTTGGCGTTGGAGGTCGCCGCGGACGGTGTCACCGTCAATTCCGTCCTACCGGGTTACACACGCACAGAGCGACAAGAGGAACTGGCGGCTCAGCTGGCGCGGCAGACTGGCCAGGATGCCGACGAGATTCTCGCCAATCAGGGGCGAGACGTCCCGATCGGCCGCATGGCGGATCCGTCGGAAATCGGCGAGGTGATCGCGTTTCTCTG
This sequence comes from Thermoanaerobaculia bacterium, assembly GCA_029287645.1. GTDB lineage: Bacteria > Acidobacteriota > Thermoanaerobaculia > Multivoradales > JAHEKO01 > JAUVRX01. Next base: position 1,452 of record JARFQS010000355.1, read on the forward strand.
CTCGCCTTCCGCCTCCTACCTGACCGGCCAGGCCATTCCGGTCGAGGGCGGCTATCTCAAGGGGCTTCCCTAGGCCCCGAGATCACATCACCGGAGGATTCAGACGATGAGACTCGAAACCACGGTCCTGGAGCGCAGCACTTCGGGGGAAACCGACATCCTGGATCTGACCGGAGATGTCGAGGACTTCCTCGGATCCACCGGAATCGAAGAAGGCTGGGTGCTCATCGCGGTACCGGGCTCCACCGCCTCGGTGACCACCATCGAGTTCGAGAGCGGTGCCGTCAACGACCTCAAGAAGGCCGTCGAGCGGCTGGCTCCACGCAACGCCGAGTACGATCACAACCTCCGGTGGGGAGACGGCAACGGCTACTCGCATGTACGCTCGGCCCTCCTGGGGCCTTCCATGGTCCTGCCCGTGAAACAGGGTCGACTCGAGACCGGGACCTGGCAGCAAGTCGTGCTCTGTGATTTCGACAATCGGCCCAGAACCCGGCGCATTCACCTACAGGTGATGGGAGGTTGAACTGTCCGTCGTACCTCCGGCCGTTCTCTGGGCAGTGGGGGTGGATCAGGCCTCGTTTACTCGGCTGATCTTTGAGGCAGTGAGGCAGTGAGGGCCCCACCCACCCGTCCTCGGGAGCGGGATCGACCCAGGGATGTCCCCAGGCTTCGGCCTCACCCAACCATACCCCTCCGCCTGTGAAGATCCGTTGTCCGATCTGGCACTACTGAGGGCAATAGGGGCGTAAGGGCATAGGGGCTTAGGGGTCACAGCTCACAACGAGACCTTCATCGGTTTAAGAGGTTCGGTCGGGTGGTTCGTCAGGGGGTGCCACGTCGAGCGCAGCGCAAGGAACATCGCAGAGCACTGAGGATTCGGCGCGATGACGTGACAAGGTGGCGGCCCACCCTGGATGTAGGGGAGGGGCTTGACCCCTCCCATGGGAGCCCGCAAGGGGCTCCCCTACATTGCCGGCGCCGTCCCCCAGGCGAGCCACCCGGACGGACCTCTATGAAAGAACGGTTTGGACCGAAAACCGACGGCCGGCAGTGTCCGTACACCGTGCGGGTGGCCTCAACTCGGGATAGAGTAGTTCATGGTTATGACACGGTCTGCGGCGGGCGGTGGCCCGCCTCGTCGCCGCTTGGCGGGCTGGGGATTCGAAGGGGAGTCCTACCCGCCTTCCGAGTCGCTCCTGCAGTGGCTGACCGAGAGACTGGGGACGACTGTCCCGTTCCCGCAGTTCGATCCTTCGAGCTTCCAGCCTATCGAGCCTCGGGCCCTCCCCCACCTCCACTGTCGCATCTCACAAGATCCGATGGAACGGCTCGCCCACGCGCGCGGCCAGGGCTTGCCCGATCTGCTACGGCTGCGGGCCGGAGCCGTCTCAGCACTCCCGGATGTCGTGGCGCATCCCGGCTCCGCAAGAGAGATCGAGCAGGTTCTGAATGTTTGTGGCCGGTCGGAGATTCGGGTCATTCCCTGGGGAGGCGGCACCTCGGTCACTGGAGCCGTCAACGTGCTCCCCAGCCAGGATTCGATTGTCAGTCTGGACATGCAGGGCTTGTCCACGCTAGAAGACGTCGACGTCGAGTCGGGACTGGCCACGTTCGGTGCGGGGGTCCGGGGTCCCGCCCTCGAATCCCAGCTGGCGCCATACGGCCTGACCCTCGGTCACTTTCCACAGTCCTGGGAGCTTTCGACACTCGGGGGGTGGATCGCCACTCGTGCCTCGGGTCAGGAGTCACTCGCCTATGGCGGTATCGATCGACTCCTGGCTGGCGTGGAAGCGATCGCACCCTCGGGTCGGCTCGAGCTCGCGGCGATGCCATCCACCGCAGCAGGACCCGATCTGAGGCAACTCTTGCTCGGTAGCGAGGGGAGGTTCGGAGTCTTGACTCGAGCCACCGTCAGGGTGCGACGCCGACCGGAGACCCTGCATGTGGAGGCGCTCCTCCTACCCAGCTGGGAGCGAGGCCTGGAAGCCGTCAGGGAGATGTCCCAGGCTCGCCTGCCTCTGCAGATAGTTCGACTCTCGGATGAACCCGAGACCGAGGTCGCCTTGCGAGCCGGTCTCGCCGACCACGCCCTGGTGGCCCCCCTCCTGCGAGGTTGGATCCGTTTGCGAGGTATTCGCGGCTCGGGTTGCCTCTTGCTGTGCGGCGCTGCCGGAAGTGTCGGCGAAACAGAAGCGAGTCTCGACAGGGCAGCTGCCCTGCTCCGGCGCCATGGTGCCGTTGCTCTCGGGCGACGACCGGGAAATCGGTGGCTCGAGGATCGGTTTCGCCATCCCTACCTGCGCGATTCCCTGCTCGATCGAGGTATCGCGACCGACACGCTGGAAACCGCTGCTCCCTGGTCTTCGCTGTCGAGTCTCGCTCGGCGAGTCCGCAAGGCTCTGGAATCGGCACTACAGGAGGAGAACGAGGCGACCACCGTGCTCTGCCACCTGTCCCACCCCTACCCGGACGGCGCTTCACTCTATTTCACCTTCTTTTTTCGCTGCCCTGCCGATGTCGGCGAAGCGCTCGCACGATGGGGTCAGCTGAAACGACGCGCCACGGAGGCTCTCCTGGATGCTGGCGGCACCCTGACCCACCATCACGGCATCGGCCTCTGGCACGCTCCGTGGCTCGACAGAGAGGTCGGGAGTACCGGTCGCAAACTCCTCGAAGCTACCGCAAGGACGGCGGATCCGGAAGGCATTCTCAACCCGCAGGTGCTACTCGATCCCGTAGATCGCTTGGAGACCTGATCATGTTTCCAGATGGCTGGCGCCGACGCACTCTCGAAGCACTCGATGACCCCTTCGATCTGATCATCATCGGCGGCGGTATCACCGGCTGCGGCATCCTGCTCGACGCCGCGCAACGAGGGCTGCGGCCTCTTCTGGTGGAAAAGGGTGACTTCGCTTCAGGAACTTCTTCGCGTTCGTCCAAGCTCATCCATGGCGGCCTGCGCTACTTGAAGGAGATGCAGTTCCGGGTCACCAAGATGGCATGCCAGGAGCGAGACCGGATGCTGGCCCTCAATCCTCTCCTGGTGCGCCCGGTCCGGTTCCTCTATCCGGCCAGTCATGGAGATCGGGTACCCGGCTGGACCGTGGACCTGGGGCTTTGGATGTACGACCGTCTTACGCACCGCTCCGACAAGCACGCCCACCTCGAACGCGGGGAGGTCGAAGATCTCGCTCCTGGCCTCGATACGGAGCGTCTCGACAGGGCGATGATCTACACCGATGCGCTGACCGACGACGCCCAGTTGACCCTCGCCGTAGCCGCGACAGGCTGCGCCTACGGAGGCCGAGCACTCACCCGCACCCAGGTCGTGGAGGCACTGAGGGGCGCTACGGGGCGAGTACAAGGGGTCGTGGTTAGGGACCTCGAGAGCGGTGAGACCCACCACATCGCGGCACACCTCGTCATCAACGCGACCGGTGTCTGGGTGGACGAGATGAGGGAGGTCCTGGGGTTCGACAGCCCCAGACTTCGGCCGTCAAGAGGCTCTCACCTGATCCTCTCCTCGAGCCGGCTGCCGCTGAATGCAGCGCTGACGGTCCCGTCACCCGAGGACGGCCGACCCGTCTTTCTCATCCCCCATCCGGAGGGTGTCCTCGTAGGCACCACCGACATTTTCCATGAGGGCGGCCTCGACGACCCCCGCGTCACCCACACCGAGATGATGTACCTCCTGGAGACACTGCAATCGCACTTTCCCGAGAAGGGGTTCTCGGAGGAGGACATCGTGGCTTCCTTCGCCGGTCTGCGACCCATCCTGAGCACTCATACCGACAATCCTTCCGAAGCGAGCCGCGAGGAGGAGCTCTGGGAGGAGGACGGGGTTCTTTCCATAGCCGGAGGCAAGCTCACCACGTGGCGGGCCATGGCCGAGGAGGCCGTCGACGAGGCTCTGATGCTGCTCCCCGAGGAGGTCGCCGCGGCGGCAGAGCCCTGCTACACGGCGGGAACTCCTCTCCTCGGTCTGGCTCCTTCCGACCTGGCACAGCGCCTGACGCAACTCGG
>JARFQS010000429.1 GCA_029287645.1 Thermoanaerobaculia bacterium
GCTGCGCATCGCCGAGGATGGCGAGATCCTGGCGCGCGGGCCGCAGATCATGCGCGGCTACTTCAACATGGCTGCGGCCACCGCAGAAGTCCTCGACCCGCAGGGCTGGTTTCACACCGGCGACATCGGCGAGCTCGACGACGACGGGTTCCGAAGATCACCGATCGCAAGAAGGAGATCATCGTCAACGCCTACGGCAAGAATGTGGCACCCGCACCGATCGAGAACGCGTTGAAGTCCAGCCGATTCATCGGCCAGGCCGTGGTCATCGGAGATCGTCGCAAGTTACTTTCGGCTTTGCTGGTGCCCGATTTCGACACTCTCCAGGCATGGGCGATGCAGCAGGGCATCGACGTCGACAGCACGGACGCCCTGCTCGGCTCCGAGCAGGTCAAAGCCCTCTTCAAAGCGGAGATCGAGATCGTCAATGAAGGCCTGGCGCGCTATGAGCAGATTCGGATCTGGGAGCTGCTCCCGGCCGACTTCACCATCGAGACCGGCGAGCTGACTCCTACACAGAAGATCAAGCGTCGGGTGATCCATGAGAAGTACTCCGGGGTCATCGACCACCTCTACGAAGGCAGTGAGCCCTCCTAGATCGAACGATTCGCTACAAGAGGTGATCTGAATGTCTACGGCTTTCGATCTGGCGGTGCAGCCTGGCGGCCTCGCCACGCTGACTTTCGATCTGCCGGACAAGTCGGTCAATGTCTTCACCCGCACAGTGCTCGACGAGCTGGGGGAAGTCATCGAATCCCTGTCAGCCCGACGGGATATCCGCTGTCTGGTGCTGGCCTCGGGCAAGGAAGACAACTTCGTGGCAGGAGCCGACATCGACGAGATCGCAGATGTGACCGATCCCGCGTTGGCCGAACAGGGAGCCAGATTGGGTCAGCGGCTGTTCCAATCCTGGAACGAGTTGCCGTTTCCCACGATCGCAGCCGTTCGAGGCTCCTGTGTGGGCGGCGGGACGGAGCTCTCGCTGGCCAGTGACTACATTCTCATCAGCGATCGAAAGAGCGTTCGGATCGGCCTCCCGGAGGTTCGCATCGGCATCGTTCCGGCGTGGGGCGGATGCAGCCGGCTACCCACTCGCATTGGCCTGACTGCGGCACTGGACATCATCGTTGCCGGCAAGTCTGTCGACGGCAGAAGGGCCTTCAAGATCGGCTTGGCCGATGCCCTTCTACCGGAACCGACCTTCCTGCAGGAGGCTCATCGATTCGCTCAAGAGGTTCTGCAGGGAAGACCGCCCGCCAAGAGACGAAGAGAGCTCAAGTCGACTCTCCTCGACGGCAATCCGATCGGGCGCAAGGTCGTCTTCAGCCAAGCTCGAAAGCGAGTTCTCGAGCGCACCGGCGGACACTATCCTGCCGCCCTGCGGGCCATCGAGGTTGTCGAGGTCGGCGTGCGGCGCGGTCTTGAAGCCGGGCTCGAGGCGGAGGCCAGGGCCACCGGAGAGCTGGCCGTTGGGGAGGTCTGCAAGAGCCTCATCCACCTCTTCAAGCTCATGGAAGCCGCCAACAGGGTGGGCACGTCCGTCGAATCGGGCCAGCCGGAGATACGTGAAGCGGCGGTTCTGGGCGCCGGTGTCATGGGCGGTGGCATCGCTCAGCTGCTGGCTGATCGGGTGGACATCCCCGTTCGACTCAAGGATGTGGGGACCGAGCCGCTGGCGACTGGCATGGCTCATGCCGACGCGATCTTCCAGAAGAAGCTCAGGCGGCGCAGACTGACCCGACCAGAGGCGGCCGAGAAGATGAACCTGCTGCTGCCGAGCCTCGACTACGCCGGGTTTCAGCGTGTCGATCTGGTCATCGAGGCCATCGTCGAGGACTTGGAGATCAAGCAGAAGGTCTTCGCCGAGGTCGCGGCGCGGGTCGGTTCCGAAGTCATCCTGGCATCGAACACCTCGTCCCTCTCCGTCGACCTGATCGGTCGGGACACGCCCAATCCCGAGCGGGTCGTGGGAATGCACTTCTTCAATCCGGTGCATCGCATGCCCCTGGTCGAGGTCATCGAGGGTCCGAAGACGAGCCCTCGGACCGTGCAGACCGTCCTCGCAGTCTGCCGCAGATTGGGCAAGACGCCCGTGGTCGTGCAAGACGGCCCTGGATTCCTCGTCAATCGACTTCTCACGTTCTACATGGCCGAGGCGCTTTGGCTGCTGAGCGAAGGTCGAGAGATCGAAGAGATCGACGGGGCGATGAGTGACTGGGGGATGCCCATGGGGCCGTTGGCCCTGATCGACGCTGTTGGCATCGACGTGGCTGTGAAGGTCTCGCACATCCTCTCCGAGGCGTTCGGGGACCGCCTAGCTCTTCCGACCTGGGTAGGCCATCTGGACGATCCTCGGCGACTCGGGATGAAGACCGGTTCAGGCTTCTACCTGTACAAGGGAGGAGAGCGGACGAAGCCGGACCCGGAGATCCGTCGAGCCCTAGGGTTGGCCGAGCCCACCGGCAGCGGCGCCCCTGGACCTCTGGTGGACCGGATGGTCCTACCGATGGTCAATGAAGCGGCCCGATGCCTGGCGGAACAGGTGGTGCGGAGCCCTTCGGACCTCGACCTGGCGATGATCCTGGGAACCGGCTTTCCACCCTTTCGTGGTGGGCTCTGTCGGTGGGCCGATCTCCAGGGTATCGAGCACCTGGTCGAGTCGCTGGCGCGACTGGCTGAGCAACACGGAGAGCGCTTCAGCCCTTCGGAAGCTCTCGTCCAGGCGGCCGAGGGGGGGGGTATCTACCCCACCTACAGCTAGTTGCGGGATCGACACTCCGGGCTGGGCACCGACTCCAGGTGTCCACAAAAGATGTCACCTACCGGTTCGCCAGGTAGACAATGCAGCCCTGGCAACGAAACCGTGACCCGTGGAACCGTTTGATGCCCCCTGGCCCGCAAATTGCACAAGCCGATAGTTCGAACCGCTACGGCCACCTGACCGACAAGCAAAATAGGCATCTTAGAGCCTCGAGACAGATCCAGAAGGAGTCCCTCGACATGCGTCCACTGACCTGCCTGACCGCGGCCATCGCAATACTGCTCACGATACCGACCCTCTCTCGGGCGCAAGACGAGCCCCAATCCGAGTTCGCCGGTCAGATCGATGTGACCGAGGTCCTTCTCGACGTACTCGTCACCGATCCATCCGGAAATGTGATCGTCGGGCTCCAGCCGGAGGACTTCATCGTCAAAGACGGCGGGGAAGAGGTCGAGGTCACGTCGGCCACCTTCTACAGCAACCGTCGATTCGTCGAGTCGGCGAAAGTGGCAGAACGGCTGGGGGTCCAGCCCGATGAGGTTCCATCGGATCGCTTCTTCATCCTGTTCTTCCACGATCAACGCTTCGAGGATCCTTCGATCACCAGCAACGTCCTCGATGCGCTGCGGTGGGCCAAGCTGTGGGTCGAAGAAGAGACCCTGGCGTACGACTACGTGGCCGTGTTGAGCTACGACGTCAAATTGAAGGTCCATCAGGACTTCACGCTGGATCGCCAGGCACTTGTCGATGCTCTCGACAGCGTTGCCAAGATGCGGAATCCCGAGAACACCTGGCCGTCGCGAACTGCCGAGCACGAGGGTCCTTCTCTGCGCCAGAACCTGCCGCAGGGGAAAGAGCTGAGCCGACAGACCCGCCGCATCTACAGCGGACTGGAGCTGACCGCGGAAGCGGCCGGCTACATCATGGGTCGCAAGAACATGCTGCTCTTCAGCTTCGGATTCGGGGACCAGAATGACTTCGGTACCTACTATCCAGACCCGCGCTACTACCCGCCCATGATGCAGGCCCTGAACGACAACAACGTAGCGGTCTACTCGATCTCGTGGTTCAAGAACCTCGGTGACCAGTCCAGCAGCGGACAGGACCAGATAGAGAACGTTCTCAGCCAATTGTCGGCCGATACCGACGGCACGTTCTATTTCAACTTCGTCAATTTCCAGACTCCGCTCATCAAGGTTGTCGACGACAACAACGGCTACTACCTGCTGAGCTACAGCGCCGAGCATGAAAGGGGCCGACAGGGCTACCAGCAGGTCGAGGTCACGACCCGCAATCCCGAATTCAGGGTGCGAGGCCGCAATGGCTATCTGTACGGGGAGTCTGAGTAGAAGATCGAGAGTACATCGACCTCCTTGGCGCCGTAGGTCCGGCTGACGCCGGCCTGCGGTGTTTTTTTATGCCTTCCAATCTCTCGGGATGTGGGTATCAGGTGGCGGTGTTGGGAACTCCCTGCTCGGCTTCGAAGTCGAGCAGGATGACTGTAATGTTGTCCACCCCGCCGCGGGCGTTGGCGTGCTGCACCAGTGCGGAGCAGCGCTCCTCGAGGCTCTTGTCCTCCACGAGATGCGAATAGATCTCCTCGTCGGTCAGCATCGTGGTCAGTCCGTCCGAGCACAATAGAAAGCAGTCGCCCGATTCGACCTCGATCTCCTGGACATCGACGTCGACATCGTGCTCACCTCCGATGGCACGGGTCACGACGCTCTTGAGCGGGTGAGACCTGGCTTGG
>JARFQS010000438.1 GCA_029287645.1 Thermoanaerobaculia bacterium
GCAGCGGAAGGGAGAACAAGCCCCCTGGGGGCCCCACGTCGGACCCTCCAGTCGATAACGGCCGGCAGGGGCGCCGGCCGCTTCCATGCCAAGGACCCAAGCCCTTAAGGATCGGCTGGGAGGTACGACCGGGCGCCTCAGCCCCAAGCCCTCAGAGGCCAGCCTGAGGTACGAAGGCCGGTTCACGCCAGGGGGGAGGCTTGGGGGATCAGGCTGCGCGCGGCGAGCGGACCTTGTTGACCCACCAGTTCACGACGCTGTTCACAACTGTCTTGGGATAGTTCATCGTCGAGCTCGGTAGAGCCTTCAGGGCGCCATCGATCTCGCTCAAAGAGCTCTCGATTGCAGTCACTGGACAGGCCCTCCACAGAACCTTCTGATCGCGATTCACCAGATAGAGAGCTGGCGGAGAAGGTTCGTCTTCCGAGGCTGCCTCGACTCCGTACTGGGAGGAGAAATCCCGGTCGTCCCTGAGGAGAGGAAACTCGAGATGAAGGTCGCGCTGCAGCGCCTTGAGAGCGTCGATCTTGGCTGGAGAGATGCCGAGGATCGCCGCACCTGCCTCCTTGAGCTTGCGTTGGCCTCTGGCGAGATTCTTCAAGTCGGCGCGCACCCGGTCACCGTCCCCGTCGAAGAAATACAGCAGCACGGCCATACGCGGGACCTCGTCGCGCAGCATGAGGACCACGTCCTCTGTCGAGGCCAGATCGAAATTCGGTGCTTCCTCACCAACGACCAGCGCTGCAGCCATCGCCCTTACCTTTCCCTCGAGACCTGCGATCAGCTATCCGATCCCGGGAGGAGCCCCGGCGGAATGTTCTTGACTACGTCGAAATATAGCACCACGACCATCAGCATCACGATGAGCACGAAACCGACCTGATTGATCCTCTCCTTGGCGCGCAGCGAAAGGTCTCTTCGGCGCAGGCTCTCGACGAGCAGGATCGTGATCTGCCCTCCGTCGAGGACCGGGATGGGTAACAGATTCAGAATCGCGATGCTGATACTGATCAGACCCATCAACTGCACCAGATGCTTGAGTCCGGTTCTGGCTGCCGCCCCGCTCAGAGCAGCGATCTCGATCGGTCCGGAAAGGGCACTCTTGGCCGCCAACTGGCCCGTGACGATCTTGCCGAGGACCGCCAGGGTCTGCTGTGTGATCTGCCAGTTGTAGCGCACACTCTCTACCAAGGCAGCTCCTGGTGGAAGCCGCTGGTAATAGCCGTGAGCGACCCCGATTCGCCCCTTGCCCCCTTCATCGCGAGGTACGACTTGGAGTATCACCGGCTGCTGTTCTCGCAACACCTCGACCGCAACGCCGACTCCTGCATGGGCCTCGATGTACTCGACGAACTCCTGCCACTGGGCGATCGCCTGCCCGTCCACGCTGCGGATCTCATCACCCGGCTCGAAGCCGGCGGCCTTGGCCGGGCTGTCGTCCAGGACCTGCGCAATCCTCGGCAGCACCGTCGGAAAAGCTCCAGCGTACCCGAACTCGTACTTGGGAACCTTCACCGGAATCAGGGACACTTCGATCTCTTGCCCCTGCCGCAAGAGGGTCAGATCGACATTCCTCTCCGGCGACGTAATAAAGGCGAAATGGACATCTTCCCAGTCCTCGGCCTCTTTCCCGTTCGCTGTCAAAACCTCGTCACCGGGAAGGAGCCCGGCAGTCTCGGCCGGGGATTCCTCGGCAACGCTTCCAATAATCGGAGGGATCTCGGGAAGCGTCGGTACCTGGATACCCACCATCAGCACACCGGCGATGAGCAGGATCGCCAGGATCACATTCATCGCGGGACCGGCCAAATAGACCAGGATCCGCTGCCAGCGTGGCGTGTTCATGAAATCGTGGGGATCGTCACTGACCTCACCCGGATCCTCGCCACCCAACCGCACATACCCCCCGAGGGGGATCAGTGAGACCTTGTACTCAGTGTCGTTTCGGGTGAATCCCCAGATGCGTTTTCCAAACCCGAGAGAAAAGGTCAGAACACGCATCCCGAAGGCCTTCGCCATCAGGAGATGACCGGCCTCGTGAACGAAGATGATGACGCCCAGGGCGACAATAAACGCAGCTAAATTACTCAGAACATTCGACATTTTTCGCCTCGATAGGGGGTGATTCTCCCCTCAACACGCATCAGGATCAAGTCTCGGGTCTCAGGAACTCCGCCGAACGATCGAAAAGGCCCAGAAAAACCGCCTCTTCGTTCGGCTTCGAGGGCTTCTCTCCACTCTTGGCATTCTCCTACGCAACTCCCATGCCCAAGGCTGCGCTGGTCCCTGGGTCCCCGAGATCCCGGGGCTTGTATCCTTGTGCCGAGATGCAAGAGAGTCAGCTCTGGAAACGCAGAGCCTCGCCGGATCTACTCCCTTCGCGGTCCAGCCCCGCCTGGATGGACGCACTCTCGAGGGCTACCCGTTGTCTCCTCTTTGTCTGCCTTCTGGGAAGCCTGGTGCCTTCTACGGCCGACGCTCGAGGCCTCGAAGAAGACCTCGGACGCAATGAGGTACGCATCTACGCAAGCCGCTTCTGGATCGAGCCGGGCCGCACCGTCACGCAGCTCGACTTGCCACGACGACTCGAGCGCCTGGGCTATGAAAGGCGGCGCGGAGAGAGGCCGAGAGAACCCGGTGAGTACTTCTTCGGCTTCGAGAAATTCTGGTTCTATCGGCGACCGGTTCGCATCGGCAAGAAGCGGTATCCGGCACGGATGATCGGACTGAGACTGCGTCGTGAGGACGGCCTGATCCTCGAGGGAATCGACGACGGGGAGACCTCTCTGCGACCCAAACACCTATGGTTGGAACCCGAGTTGCTGGCGGAATCCTTCGAAACCAACCGTGGGCGCGGAACCCGTATCAGCTTCGAACAGCTGCCCGAGCATGTTTGGCAAGCCGTTTTGGCAGCCGAAGATGCCCGCTTCTTCGAGCACTCGGGGCTCGACGCCAAGGCTCTTGCTCGAGCCACCCTGCGGAATGTCAAAGCAGGCAGGGTGGTCCAAGGCGGCAGCACCATCACTCAACAACTCGTCAAGCTTCGCGACCTGAGCCCGAAGCGCTCGATGGGACGAAAGGCTTCGGAGGCGGTTCGTGCGCTGGCGCTCGAGGCCGAATACGACAAGACCGAAATCCTCCCGGCCTACCTGAACGCGGTCTACTACGGACATCTGAATGGCGTTCAGATCTACGGTCTCGGCACCGCCGCACGAGCCTACTTTTCGAAGTCGGCCCGTCATCTCGATGTCGCCGAGTCGGCCTTGCTCGCGGCGATGATTCAAGGCCCCAACCGGCTCAGCCCGGTACGAAACCCCGAAGCCGCACTGGAACGGTACCGCTGGGTTCTGACACGCCTGACGGCACTGGACTGGCTGACGTCTGCCGAGATGCATGCATCCCGCCGGTCAGGCCTGCCCACTCTGCGGCTGTCCCCTCCCCCAGTTCCTGAAGCCCCGCATTACCTCGGCTGGCTCGAGGAAGAAGTCGACTCCTACGCCCCACGCCGGGCCGCCGAAGACCGAGGCGCGGTCGTGGTCTCGACTCTCGATCCGTTGCTCCAACAGGAAGCCAACAAAGCCGTCCGTGTCGGATTGGACAGGCTACGCTCGGCCCAACCTCGCCTGCGGAGTCAGCCGCTCTCTTCAGCGTTGGTAACACTCGATGCCCGGACCGGCGACGTACTCGCCTATGTCGGAGGCGACCCGCGAACCGGATCGGACAGCTTCGATCGAGTGAGGCGTGCCGAACGCCAACCCGGGTCCGCGGTCAAGCCTCTGGTGCTTTTGGAGGCGTTCCAGAAGTGTGGGGCCCAGGATCCTCTGTTCCCGGCCCGTCGTATCTCTGATCAGCCTTTGACCCTGGATCTTCCCTCGGGGGCCTGGAGTCCAGACAACCCCGACAGGAGGTTCCGGCCGTCGGTCTCGGTGCGTCACGCAACCGTCCGATCCCTCAACCTGCCATTCGTGCGCATTGCCCGGTGGTGCGGGTGGCACGAAAGCGCCGAGCGCCTGCGAAGCACCGGAATGGAGATTCCCGAGCCCCCTCCCCCGGCCTTCGCACTCGGTGCGGTAGAGACCACGCCCTTGACCGTGGCACGTGCCTACACGGTCTTCGGCTCGCTGGGCCGAGTCGCTCGGCCGAGGCCATTCGAGAAGGTGTACCTGCCAAACGGACGGCTGTTGGTTCAACGCAAACTCTCCACACAGAAGGTAGTCGCGCCGGCAACCGCTTACCTGATTCGCGATCTGTTGGAGGATTCTGTTCGCCGAGGACCCGCCGCAGCCGCTGCGGTCGACGGCCACACGGCATTCGGCAAGACGGGCACTTCTTCCGACTCGCGCGACGCCTGGTTCGCCGGCGGAGCGGGGTCGCTCGTGACCGTGGTATGGGTCGGGCTGGACGACAACGGGTCGCTGGGTCTCTCCGGCGCAGCGGCCGCTGCCCCCATCTGGAAGGCGTTCATGGAGGCAGCCATCCCACTACGGTCGGCGCACAACATCGGCCGACCGCCCAAGGTCGTCGAGCTGTGGATCGAATCCGAAACCGGCCTGCTGGTGCCCCGGAAAAGGGACGGAGCCGAGCTGGAGCTCTTTCGAAAGGGAGCCACGCCACCCAAGAGACGTCGACTCAAAGCAGACAGGCCGATTCCGGAGATCGACTGATCGACTCCCGATAGAATCGGTCCTTCACCATTCGACAGAACGGAGACACCATGAACTGGACCCAGCTGCTGAACGACGAACTGGAGAATCTCTACAAAGTGACCGATGCGCTGTTCGAGGTCGTAGACAACGAGGCGCTCGACTGGAAGCCTGAGAGCGGGGAGAACTGGATGACCATGGGCGAGCTTCTGCTGCACACCGCCACCAGCAATGGCCCGGGATTCAAGGGCTTCGTCACCGGCGACTGGGGGATGCCAGACGGCATGAACCTGGAGGACATGGAGCCGGACGAGATGCTACCGCCAGCGGAGAAGATGGCCACAGTGGAGAGCGTGGCTCGAGCCCGGGAGCTGCTCGCCAAGGATCGGAAGCAGGCGTTCGAGGTCCTGCAGAGCGTGAGCGAAGAGGACCTGGCAGAGCGCGAGCTGGCGGCACCCTGGCATCCGGGCGAATCGTTCGCGCTGGGTCGGCACCTTCTACACTCGATCCGTCACTCGTTGCAGCACAAGGGACAGCTCTTCTACTACCTGAAGCTGCAGGGCAAGCCGGTGAACACCGGTCACCTGTGGGGTATGTAGGGTTCGCACATCGTTCGTGGCATCTCGAGGGCTAGATTCCCAGAAGCTCTCGTGCCCGCCTTCGACCCCACGCATCGAACCGGAGGGCATCCTCCAAGCTTGCGATCGGACCCGGTTCGTGAGACTTCAGCACCTTCTCTGCGCTGGAGACGATGGCAGGGAACGGAATTCTACCTTCCAGAAAAGCGTGGACAGCCACCTCGTTGGCGGCATTCAGCACGGCAGGCGCGGAGTCGCCCATCGACAGGGTCGACCTGGCAAGGTCGACGCTCGGGAAGCGGCTGCTGTCGACCGGCTCGAACTCGAGGCAACCCAACTGGTGCGGCTCCAATCGGTCGAACTCGTTCTCCCATCGATCCGGATAGGCCAGAGCGTACTGGATCGGAAAGATCATGTCGTTGACCGACATCTGGGCCAGCCAACTGCCGTCGCGGTACTCCACCAACGAGTGCACGATGGACTGAGGGTGAACCACCACCTCGATCCTGTCGGGAGCGACATCGAAGAGGTGGTGAGCTTCGATCAGCTCCAGACCCTTGTTCATCAGGGTCGCCGAATCGACGCTGATCTTCGCTCCCATTCGCCAGGTGGGGTGTCGAAGTGCTTCTTCAGGGCCGATCTCCCCCCAAGTAGAGATCTTGCGGTTGCGGAAAGGTCCTCCCGAAGCGGTCAGCATCAGACGAAAGACCTCTGACGGATGACCCGAGCGCAACGATAGATGCAGGGCCACATGCTCGCTGTCGATCGGCAGGAGAGTCGCCCCCGAAGCCTCGGCCAGCTCCTTGAGCAATCGACCGGCTACGACCAGGGATTCCTTGCTGTCTCTTATACACATCTCCGAGC
>JARFQS010000540.1 GCA_029287645.1 Thermoanaerobaculia bacterium
CACTTCTGGGGCTACACCGAAGACGCCGATTCGGTCGCCGAGTTCATTCGAACCTTCATCACACAGCACCACCGCTGGAACTCACCGAAGTACATCCTCGGCGAGAGCTATGGCGGCATTCGCACAGCACTGCTGGTGCCACGCCTGCAGCAAGAGCTCAACATCGGCTTGAACGGGCTGATCCTCATCTCGCCGGCGTTGAACATGGGAACCCTGCCGTTCTTCGTCACCGGCAATGACCTGCCCTACGCCACCCATCTACCGGCCTATGCTGCTTCGGCCTACTACCACGGCAAGCTGCCAGATGAATGGCCCGATCTGGAGACCCTGCTTGCCGAGGTCGAAGCCTTCGCTGGCAACGAATACCTGGCGGCACTATTCAAAGGCGATACCCTCGACGCCACCGAGAAGCAACGGATAGCAGCCCAACTAGCCCGCTACACCGGGCTTTCGGAGAGCTACATTCTGCGCAGCGATCTGCGGATCTACGCGATCCGCTTCATCAAGGAGCTCTTGCGAGACGAGGGGCTGTCGGTCGGCCTTCTCGACGGGCGCTATACCCAGGACGAGCTCGACGACGTGGCCGAGTTCCCGGATGGTGATCCCTTCTCCGCAAAGACGGGGCCGATCTACGTCTCCACTTTCCAGAGCTATCTCCGTAACGACCTGGGGGTCGATCTCCTCGAGCGCTACGTAGGGCAGAGTGGCGAGGCCAATCAGAATTGGAAGCGACCGTCGAATCGCACCAGCGCCTTTGCCGGCTATGTGGATGTGACCGGGCAGCTGGCACAAGGCACGAAGGACAACGAAGCACTACGGGTGTTCTCGGCCGGCGGCTACCATGACCTGACCACGTCCTATTTCGCCACGGAGTACATGCTCCAGCACAGCGGCATCGACCCCGAGCGGGTCATCATCAAGAACTACGATGGCGGCCACATGATGTACCTCTATCAACCCTCGCTCGAGGCTCTGTCGGATGACATCGTGGAGTTTATCAACGAGGGCTGACACCCCCCGATCGCGACTACAGGAAGCTGGAAATGAACCCAGCCACTGGCCTGGTGAAATCGTTGTCCGTCCAGTAGCCGTTGTGGGATAGCGGGTTCCAGCTCGAGAAGAGCCCGCCCGCATTGATGGCGATATCTCTCGAGACGACCTCGGCGTAGCTCTCGCTGATCGGTTTGAGCGGGTAACCCAGAATGTCGTCCGGATCGTAGAAATTGAGCCACCTGGCCTTCTCTTTGAGATCCGCCCGTAGTCCCGAGGGCGGGAAATGGATGGGCTCGACCTGGCTATAGGCGAACGTGAAGAGCGGAATGTTGCAGCCGAACGTGACGATCCCTGAGAGCCAGCTCATTCGCTCGAACGGAGGCGCCGCAGTGCCCTGCTGACGCTGAGCATCCCAGACGTAGTTCGACAGGATATGACCGCCCATGGAGTGGGCGAGAACGATCAGCGGCTTCGGCCTCGATCCCAGGCCGTCGACGTAGAGCCGGTGGATCGCCTCGCGGACCCGGCCGTGAACGTCCTGATAGGTCGTGTTGTGAACGCTGGTCACCTGCTGATAGGCGGCAGCATCCCCGAAAGCCGTGACCACGAACCTGCGTAGCCGCAGGTAGTCCAGATCAGCCCGGTTCTTCGCCCGCCTGAAGTAGGCCAGCTCCGCGCCACTCAAGAGATCCGCCCAGTAGATCGGCTGCCAGGCGATCTGGGCCGGGTTCTTGCCTCGATTCTGGACTCGTCGGCTCAGCTCCTCGATCAGCGGCTCCGCAAAGTCCGGCTCTTGAGATCCCATCCCATGAATGACCGCGACTGCGACGTCTGGCATGACTCACCTCCTGTGCATTTGCTCAGGACAGAACTCTGTATTGTCGTCCGGGGGGCATCGGACCACCAATCAGGAACTTCTAGCTGTCAGCTCAGTCCGAGTCGGCATCCGAATCATGTGCGGAACCGACCGGAGCGGAGGGTTCCTCGCACAGGAAGGGCGGCCGATCTCCACCACTGTGGTACTCGAAGACTGTGTCCTCGACCTGTAATCGAATCAGGCTGCCATCTTGTGGTACCTGGATGTACATCATCTCGGGGTCCGGACAGCCCATACTGGCATCCGGCCAAACGACTAGCTCGGCTTCGAGAACCTCGATCGTCTCCACACCGACCTCCAACCGCTCCGCGAGGTCTTCTTTGGCCATCACCACGAACGGTTCCAGTCCGGCATCGTACTGGACGGACTCTTCGACTTGTGGCTCCTCTGCTCCACTCTGCACTTCCTCCGCCGAAGGGGAGGCACAGGCCAGAAACACCCAGACCCACGCCCAGCACCCACAGAGCCAATGACGTCCACCGCCAAGACCGCGATTCATAGAGCTCTTCATGATTCTCAATCCTAGTCCACGACAAGCACGGAGCAGAAGAGACATGGAGCCCAGGGGCACCGGCCGAAACTGCGGATCCGCGGCTCCTGCACGACCTTACGCGGCTCCGATCGGCCATGCAGTACAATCCTCTTGCATCAACCGAGGACAGCGAGGCTGCGAGATAGGATCGCTCCCGTCGTGTTCGAGAGCACACAACCCGATTGTCGACATTGCGACGCACGTTAGACATGGCCTACAACGAAGAGCTCGTCACCCGAATCCGCGACCTGCTCGAGGATCGATTCGAAGTCGAGGAGAAGAAGATGTTCGGTGGCCTGACCTTCATGGTCAACGGCAACATGGCCTGCGGGGTCACGGATGACATCCTCGTCGTCCGCGTCGGAGCCCCACACGCGCGACCACTGGCGCACCCCGGCCGAGTTCCACATCGACAGGAAGTAGTCGCGCCCGTCGATCTCCGCCTGACCGTCCAAGACGCCGGTGGTCCAGCCGGTGACGTACACGTTGCCCGAC
>JARFQS010000560.1 GCA_029287645.1 Thermoanaerobaculia bacterium
GGGCAGGTGTTCTCTAGTTGGGTCGGAGCTCATGGAAACGAGGGACCTCGCAGGGTATCGAACAGGGAGGCTCAGGGTATCGGATCGGACACCTGCCGGGCTTCCACTTTGGCTTCGATGGTAACCGGCTCCAAGAGGGCAGCTCCGGGTCTGTGCAGATCGTAGATCGTGATCGCCTCGGCCGCATGGTCAGCGGCCGGGTGTGCGGCCCTGTGAGCGGCGATGGCACGGTCGCGTGCGTTGTCATCGGGTCTGTAGGTCTGGTAAAGGCGGAAATGCTCGGCGGCCTTCTCCGCCTCGCCGAGCTGCTTGTAGATCAGGTCCAGGTTGAAGTGGGCCGTGACGTTCTCCGGGTCCAGCTGAAGGACTTCGAGGAAGACGTCGCGTGCCGCTTCCAGGCGCGCCGTCTTTTCGGCTCGCCTCGAGGCGCCTCGCTCCTGCTTGGCGCGCTCGAAGATCGTCTGACCCAGCTCGTTCAGGAGCCGGTAGTCTCGACTGAAGTCGAAGCCCCGTCGGCGGGTTTCCTCATCGTCGAGTGCCAGGATGCTCTCGAAGTTGGCGATCGCTTCGTCCAGATAGCCGTTCTGCTTGTTCACCAGGCCCGTGAACCAGGCGACTGACCACGCCGGTGCGGGTGGCTCGAAGGTCGCCGCTCGCTCGAGTGCCGCGATGGCCCGATCCTGGACCGTGCCCTGCGCGACGTAGACGCGGGCGAGATTGAGCGGCCCATCGGGGCGACCGAGGTCCTCTACCCTTGCGAAAGCGGCCTCGGCCTGTCGGAGCTCGCCCTTGCTCGTGCCGCCCTTTCTCAGTAGCCCGATGCCGTAGTCGTTCCAGCGCTGCCACTCGGGCACCACGGAGAGCGGAGATGCTTCCACTGGGAGCGCGGTCATGGAGCCTGATATCGGGAAGGTGACGCTATCTCGAGCCAGCGTCATGACCGGCAGTTCGTTGTCGAAGTCCTCACCATAGATATGCTGCATCAGGGCGGTGTCGAATTTGCGGTACTGAAGTGCGACATCGACGGTAATGGACTCTTGTGCATCTGGCGGTACCTCGAGCCGAAAGTGCACGACATCGGCGGCCCCAGGCGGGATCTGATGGTCGTAGAGAGGCACGAAGATGTCCTGGACGTTGCGCCGTTCGATGCGCTGCCCATGGCGGTCGAGAACGTAGGCGTTGACGAAGTGCGCCCAGGGGTCGACAGTTCCGTCCTCCTCCAGACCGCCACTGCGTCCCAGGATCGACTCGCCGCTCCTGACAGTGACATCGAGCCACACCTCGTTGGAGTCCGTGGTTCCCTGAGTGAAGTGGTGGCCCATCTCGACCGTGCGAATCACGGTCTCGAGCAGATACGTCTCGCCCGGCTGGAGGGCCGGAACCTCGGGACGGATGGGGGCGGTCAGCTCTCCATCGATGGTCCCACCCTCCTTGACTCCGAAGATGTCCACTCGCATGACTCCCTCGTTGAACTCGGCGTGTCGCGCGATGGCACTCTCCGGTTGGTCGAGAAGGTCGAGGATCGCCGTATTGGCGCTGGGGAACTGGTGGTCGTGAATCTTCGTCACCCCCGAGTCGTCGAAATCCTGGGCGCTGAATTGATCGGAGGGCAGCAGCTCCATATGACAGCCATTGCAGCTCGACTCTGCCTGGTCCGGATAGTAGAAGCTCGCTACGCCGTGCCCGGAGACCCCACTCAACAGGAAGGAGTCGTAGTGGTTCTGGCCGCGGAGAAACTTGTAGTGATTGAGCTCGACCGGGATATGGACCTTGTGACAGGTGCCGCAGAACTCCTCGGTGTGGTGGAGTGGCTTGAGGAAGGTCTTCTTGTGGAACTCGGGCTTGGCCTTCACCAGCTGTCGGTTGATCCAACCGAGGGCCGCGTTGTCGCTGAATGCGAAGGGATAGTGAACCGGCTCGTCGATGGTGTAGTCACCGTTGCCCCTCACACTGTTCACATTGGAAATGGCGTGGCAGACGGTACACGTGATGCCGGCTTGCCCGGTCGGGTCGTTCACTTCGTCGAAGTCCGGATCGTCGAACTTGCCACCGAAGAAGACCACCGGATCGTGGCATCCGGCGCAGAATCGGGCTGCTTGAACCGACCCGTCCCGCTCCAGGGCGACCTGCCGTGTCTCCTGCACCGAAAAGAAGTAGACAGGATTGTTGAAGGAGGCGAACCGGTGAGCGCTGACAGCCCAGGTCTCATGGCTGTCTTCATGACATTCCTTGCAGTACTCATCGTTCATGAGAACGCGGGGTGAAATGAACTCTCCGCTGGCAGTGCGAGCCAGGGAGGGATAGAAGTACTGTTCTCCCGAAACGGGTCCCTCTTGATTCCAGCGCCTCGGATCCTGGGCCTGGACGACCATCATGAGCCCGGCGAAGACCGCCGCGACCACGGCCCACCTGAGGCCGATCCTCCACTGGATGCGACGGCCGGCCAGACGATGTAGCACGAACAGCCACGCCGCGGCGATGGGGCTCAGAACGTGGGTCCAGTACGCCACCGAGCGAATGGTGGGATTCTTGACGACGATGACTCCTTCGATGCGAGTCAGGATCACCCCGCTGGCGATTAGGCCCAGTGCGACTGCAAACAGGCCGAAGCCGACATAGACGGCGCGGCGATTGGGCCGGCGCAGGGAATTGCGGATGTGAATCAGGCCGAAGGCGAGGAATGGCAGGACGAGGCTCAGCCCGAGAACGAGGTGAACCAGGAACATCACCAGGTAGAACCAGTTCTGAAAAGTCTCTCCCGTGGCCCACTCGAGCAGCGTCACGCCGACCAGGTAGGCGGCATTGACGGTCAGCAGCGCGAAAAGTGCGAAGACGACGCTCAAGAGTCGGCGAAGCCCGGGTCCGACGGCGGGAACGTACCTTCGAAAGGCGGGTGCAGCGGAGGCTGGTCGCTCGGTACGGGGAGAATTCATGAAGAAGAAATGTCGACGCTAGTTGCGGCTGGCCACGAGGCTGAAAAGTCTATCGTGAAATCGTCGCCCCCGATTCGGCGGCCGTCAGGGCCTGCCGAAACACTGAACCCAGAGAGTTGACAGATTCCCGTTCGACTCGAGGACGGAGACCCCAAAACCGACGTCCCGATAACGGGGATCCAGGATGTTCTCGCGATGCCCCTTGCTGGCCATCCACCCATCCATCGCCTGCGTGGTTGTCTGCGGTCCGGAGGCCAGGTTCTCACCGGTGAGCTGTGGCTCGTAGCCACTCGCCTCGACGCGATCGAGCACGGTGTCTCCCTGGGGAGAGACGTGTCCGTAGAACCCTTCTCGCATCATCGTCTCGGCGTAGGTCTGGGCCGCCGAGTTCAGGGCTCCATTGAGATGGAGCGGCCCGAGACGGTGGCGTCTTCTTGCCTCGTTGACCCTGTCTAGCAGTTGCCTGCGCACCGTCTCGAGATCGGAGAGGGCTTCGAGGATCGGTCGATGCATCGCGGATCGGGAGGTCGCCGCCACCAGCGCATAGAGGGGCTGAATTCCCCAGGTGACTTTCGCCAAACCGAAGTCTTGTAGTTCTGGATCGAGAAAGGCCTCGAAGCTTTTGGGGTCGGCCTGTTGCCAGACATCGACGATCTCAGCCGGCTCTCCGGTCGAGCCCGCCAGGCCATCGGCCCATTGGTGGGGGTCGTATCCCGTCGCGCGTAGGTCGTCTCGAGTCAATCTCGCTCTGCTGTCGAAACCGTTGGCGGTGGGCTCCGCCAGCGCCTTGTCCAGCAGGACTTCGGCGGCCTCGGACAAGGGGTGGGAATGTTTCAGGGGAGGGCTCTGCTGTCTCGACCTGAGCTCGTTGATGGACTCCAGGAAGGCCTCCATCGGTCCTTCGGTCAACGTCGAGATGTCCGTGGACTCGAGGGCTGCGCCGCTGCCGATCACGCCTGCCAGCAGTGCGGTGAAGAATGCGAACCTCGATGATATGAAGGGTTGCCGCGGCATTCGGCCCATCATGTCAGTGGCGCTCGGATCGCGCTGGTGAAGAGCGTGGTCGGAATCTCTGCTACCATCCTCAGTAGACGGCTGGCAGCTGTCTCAAATACACATCTCCGAGCCCACCAGACCCGCTCCGAAATCGCGTAAGCCGTCATCTGCTAAAAAAAACG
>JARFQS010000391.1 GCA_029287645.1 Thermoanaerobaculia bacterium
CGGAGACGGTGTCCGGAGTGATGCGAAGGACCTCTCGATCCTTCGACTTCGTGCCCAGCTGGACGATCTTCCGAGCCACCTTGCGACAGACCTTGGCGATCTCTCGCTCCAGGTTCCGAACACCGGCCTCACGCGTGTAGCTTTCGATCAGCGCCT
This sequence comes from Thermoanaerobaculia bacterium, assembly GCA_029287645.1. Taxonomy (GTDB): domain Bacteria; phylum Acidobacteriota; class Thermoanaerobaculia; order Multivoradales; family JAHEKO01; genus JAUVRX01. Next base: position 157 of record JARFQS010000391.1, read on the forward strand.
GAGTCCCCTCTTCCTCGAAGACGGTCACCTTCTCGTCCAGGCCGTGAGCCTTGAGCTGCTTGGGGATGAGAAAGCTCTTGGCGATCTCCAGCTTCTCGTTGAGCGTGTAGCCCGTCAGCTGAATCACTTCCATCCTGTCCAGGAGCGCCGGAGGGATCGTGTGGCTGATGTTGGCGGTAGCGATGAACATGACGTTGGACAGGTCGTACTCCACGTCAAGGTAGTGATCCAGAAAGGCGTCGTTCTGCTCCGGATCCAGGACCTCGAGCAGCGCCGCCGACGGGTCGCCGCGAAAGTCCATCGACATCTTCTCGATCTCGTCCAGTAGAAAGACGGGATTGACGGTCTCCGCCTTCTTCATCATCTGGATGATCTGCCCTGGGAAGGCACCGATGTAAGTCCGCCGATGGCCGCGGACCTCGGCTTCGTCCCGGACCCCGCCGAGGGACAGTCGCACGAACTTCCGACCCGTGGCGCGAGCGATCGACTTCGCCAGGGATGACTTGCCGACTCCCGGAGGGCCGACGAAGCAGATGATCGAGCTCTGCATTTGCCGCGTCAGCTGCCGCACGGCGAGAAACTCCAGAATCCGCTCTTTGATCTTCTCCAGGCCGTAGTGGTCCTCGTCGAGGATTCGCTGGGCGCGATCCAGATCCTTGATCTCCCGGCTGCGCTTCTTCCAGGGAACGCTGACCAGCCAGTCGATGTAGTTCCTGGAGACCGTTGCCTCGGCTGAGACAGGAGGCATGGCTTCCAGGCGCTTGAGCTCCTGGTCGGCTTTCTCTCGCGCCTCCTTCGGCAGGCCCGCCTCCTCGATGCGCTCCTTGAGCTCTTCGAGCTCGTCCGAGCGATCGTCCTTGCGCCCCAGCTCCTGATGGATGGCCTTGATCTTCTCGTTGAGGTAGTACTCCTTCTGGGCCTTCTCCATCTGCTTCTTGACACTGACGTTGATCCGCTTGTCGATATTGAACTTCTCGAGCTCGACATCCAGCAGATCGTTCATACGCTGCAGCCGCTCGAAGGGGTTCAGCACTTCGAGCAGCGACTGCTTCTCTGCCGTCGAAACCATGAGATGGGCGGCCAGCTGATCGGTGAACTGATCGGCATTGTCCAGCTTGATGGTCGACACCAGACCCTCGAATGCCAGGTGATGCGACACCTTCGCGTACTGTTCGAAGACTCCGAGGACCTTGTTGATGTACGACTCGACCTTCTCATCGGTGGGGAACTCGATCTCGTAGGCCTCGACTTCAGCGAACAACGTGCCTGCCTCTTCCTCCAGCTCGACGAGCCTGGCCCGCTGGACGCCTTCCACCATGACCTTGACGTTGCCGTTCGGCAGCTTCAGGTTCTGGACGACCTGAGCCACCACGCCAACGTCGTACATGTCCTGTCGCTCCGGCTCGTCCACCTTGGGATCGAGCTGGGCCACCAGGAAGATCGACTTGTCGGCCTCCAGAAGGCTGTACTCGAGCGCCTTGACCGAGTGCTCTCGACCGATGATGAACGGCGCCATCATGTGGGGAAAGACCACCATGTCCCGCAGTGGGACGACCGGCAGTCGCGTATTACTGGTGCTGATAAAGGTTGAGCTCATGCTCGCCTACTACAGTCTGCATCGATTTCTGGGGAGCCGATCGAGTCGGAGGTCTTCCGACGCAGAGAGCCTATCAGGCTCGACGGCTTTATTAAACGGCTTTCTTGAGAGGAGTCGGTTGTTTCCGATTCAACACCGTCTCCTCATTGATCACGCACTCTTTGACATCCCGCTGTGACGGGATGTTGTACATCAGATCGAGCATCAACTCTTCGAGGATGATTCGAAGCCCACGGGCGCCGACATTCCGCTTCGTGGCTTCCGCAGCTACCTGCCGCAGGGCACCCTCGGTGAACTCCAGTCCCACATCCTCCAGCTCGAACATCGTCTGGTATTGACGCACCAGGCTGTTCTTGGGCTCCTTGAGGATCCGTACCAACGCGTCCTCGTCCAGGTCGCCCAGGGTAGCGATGACCGGCAACCGACCCACGAACTCGGGGATCAGACCGTACTTGATCAGATCCTCGGGCGTAACGTGCTGCAGGAGCTCGCTCGATCGACGCTCCTTGTGGCTCTTGATCTCGGCGCCGAAGCCCAGGGTCTTCTCGTTGAGCCGGTGCTCGATGATCTCTTCCAGGCCGACGAAGGCCCCACCACAGATGAACAGGATGTTGGTGGTGTCGATCTGCAGGAACTCCTGGTGCGGGTGCTTGCGTCCGCCCTGCGGCGGCACGTTGCACAGAGTGCCCTCGAGGATCTTGAGAAGCGCCTGCTGTACTCCTTCGCCGGAGACGTCCCGGGTAATCGAAGGATTGTCGCTCTTGCGGGCGATCTTGTCGATCTCGTCGATGTAGACGATTCCGCGCTGCGTTTTTTCCTTGTCGTTTCCCGAGGCCTGGTAGAGCTTGAGAATGATGTTCTCGACATCCTCGCCGACATATCCCGCCTCGGTCAGCGTGGTCGCATCGGCAATCGTGAACGGCACCGACAGCAATTTCGCCATGGTCTGAGCCAAGAGGGTCTTGCCCGCGCCGGACGGACCCATCACGCGGACGCCCGACGTCCGGAGCTCGACCTCGCTGCGCGCCCCCTCGCCGAAATCGATGCGCTTGTAGTGGTTATAGCCAGCCACCGAGAGCTTCTTCTTGGCCATGTCCTGGTCGACAACATACTCGTCCAGGAAGTCGTCGATCTCTCTCGGCTTCGGCAGCGCGGTCTCTTGCTGCTGCTCGAGCAGCCGGTCCTCGGCGATGATGTCCAGGCAGATGTCGACACACTCGTCGCAGATGAACACCGTCGGTCCGGCGATCAGCTTCTTGACCTCGCGCTGGCTCTTGTTACAGAACGAGCACCGCAGTGTGTCTTCGCTGTTGTCCTTCTTAGGCATCGATCCTCCAGGATCCGGCTTGCTGGCGCCTCCGAGCCCAGGAGCCTAACTGGCTCTGCATATCCGCGCCTCTGCTACCCACAACAATCCGATCTCGACTCCCTATTCCTCGCCGACGGCGACCGCACACACCTTCGCAGAGCGCCGCAGCAGTTTGGGCTTGCCGCCGTGCTTCCTCTGTTCGAATGATAACAGATCGGCCCCGAATTTCCTTATGCATCGAGATGCATTTCCCTATACATCAGAAGGCCGGGCGTCGATTCATCACCTGATCGGCGAGACCGTACTCCACCGCATCGGGTGCCGACAGGATCTTGTCTCGCTCGGTGTCGAGGTGAATCTCCTCGATGGACTTGCCGGTGTGTTGCGCCAGGATCTCCTCGATTCTCTCGCGCATGCGCAGCAGATCCTTGGCATGGATATCGATGTCGGTCTGCTGACCCTGCAGCCCATACAGCAGCGGCTGATGAATCAGCACGCGGCTATTGGGAAGCACCGACCTCTTGCCTTCCGTTCCTGCGGCCAGGAGAACTGCGGCCATCGAGGCCGCCTGCCCGACGCAGAGCGTCGAGACGTCGGGCTTGATGTACTGCATCGTGTCGTAGATCGCCAACCCGGCGGTGATCGAGCCACCGGGGGAGTTGACGTAGAGCGCGATGTCCTTCTCTGGATTCTCCGCCTCGAGGAACAGCATCTGCGCGATGATCAGGTTCGACACGTCGTCATCGATGGGACGACCCAGAAAGATGATGTTGTCCTTCAGCAGGCGCGAGTAGATATCGTAGGCGCGTTCGCCCCGATTGGTCTGTTCTACGACCATGGGAATCAGCATCGTTTCGACTCCGTTTCGGTCAACCTTCGTTCTCGGGTTCGGCTTCGGGCTCCTGGTTCTCGGCCATCGGCTCGTCGGCATCTTCTCCGAGGAGTGCCTTGATCGCCTTCTCCCGACTCAGCTGGGCCTTGAAACCGGCCAGATTTCCAGATCGATCCAACGCCTGACGGACACTGACCGCGCTACGCCCCTGGGCCCGACCGATGGATGCCAGGGCGGTCTCGAAGTCCTCCTCGCCCACCTCGATCTCCTGCTGCGAAGTCACGGCGTCGAGGACCAGTCGCGCGTGGACCCGGCGCTCGGCTTGCGGACGAATCTGCTCGGCCATGCTCTGCCAGTCGAGATCGGCCTGCTCGAGGTCGACTCCCTGACCTGCGAGGCTCTGAGCGTACTCCTTGAGCATCACCTCGATCTCACTGTCCACGACGCCTTGCGGAAGCGGCAGCGGATGGCGTTCGAGCAGCTGGTCTAGCATCGCCCTCTCTCGCTGCTGGCGCCGCTCCGATTCCTTGCCGCGTCGGAGCTCGCCCCGGACGCCTTGGCGCAGGGCCTCGACGTCCGAATACTCTCCGAACCGAGCCGCCAGCGAGTCATCCAGCTCCGGCAGGTCCCGTTCGCGCACCGCTTCGACGGCCACCCGAAACGTCCGTGAGATCGCGTCGTCACCCTCGCCTTCCCGGCGGACGAACTCGGCCGACTGGCCGGCCTCCTTACCCGTCACCTCCAGGGTGAGCTCCTCCCAGACCTGGGGATCCCCCACCTCGAAGCTGAAGGGCTTCTCGGCTCCGGGCTCACCGGTGTCCGGATCGAGCTGTGTCATCTTCCCGGCCACCAGATCACCGTTCGCCGCCGGTCTCTCGGCTGTCACCCACTCGGCGACCGCTCTGCGCATGTCCTGGAGAGCCTGCTCGATCTCCGCTTCGGTGGGCTCGGTTTCCAGCTCTGGAAGCTCGAAATCCTCGAGGCTACCCAGCTCGATGTCCGGTCGTATGTCGACCGAGGCCACGAAGGTCAAAGCTGCGCCTGGCTGGAAATCGACCTCGTCGACACTGGGAGGCATCAGGGGATCCAACTCGGCCTCGGCCTCGGCCTGCTTCCAGTAGCGAGGCAGGAGCCGCTCCACGATATCCTGCTCGATCTCTTTGTGAAACTTCTGTTTGACGAGATCTGTCGGCACCTTGCCCTTGCGAAAGCCCGGTAGCTTGGCGTGTTTCCGATACTCCTCGACCACGCGCTTCGACTCGGCTTCGACGGCTGGCGCCGGCACTTCGACTTTGAGCTGCTTGCGGCAGGGCCCGACATCCTCGATGGATAGCACTACACTCACGGGAGCTTGCGGTCCTTTCTGGCCATGGCTGGTGAAAATCGACTGGCAACGATTTGGTGCGAAAGGGGGGACT
>JARFQS010000607.1 GCA_029287645.1 Thermoanaerobaculia bacterium
AAGGGCTCCTTCACCGGCGCACACCAGCGCAAGCGTGGCCTGGTAGAGATCGCCGATGAGGGCACCCTGTTCCTCGACGAGATCGGGGATATTCCCCTCTCGTTGCAGGTCAAGCTGCTGCGTCTGCTGGAAACCGGTACCTTCCGTCGTGTGGGCAGTGTCGAGCAGTTGCGCTCCGACTTCCGGCTGGTCTGCGCTACCCACCGTGATCTGGCGAAGTGGGTCGAGAGCGGCCAGTTTCGCGAAGACCTGTACTACCGGATCAGCGCTTTCCCGATCCGATTGCCGCCCCTGCGCGAACGTCGCGAGGACATTCCGGAGCTCTCGGAGTGCATCTTCGAGCGCCTGGGCTGTTCTGGGCGCTGCAGACTCACCGCCGAGGCACTCGAGGCACTGTGCGGCCACAGCTTTCCAGGCAACGTGCGCGAGCTACACAACCTACTGGAGCGTGCCTGCCTGCTATCCAACAGCGGCCGCATCGATCGCAAGCATCTGCCGCTGGACGGCTCGGCGAACGCCACCGCCAGCCACCCGATGCCCATTGCTTTCGACCTCGATCGGGTCCTTTCGCTCGACGACGTGGAGACCCAGTACATTCAGTGGCTCAGCGGACGATTTCCCGGCTCGCGCGCCGAGCTGGCCGAACGCCTGGGCATCTCGGAGCGCACCCTCTACCGCCGGCTGAGGGAGAACTAGCGGAGTCCCGGAGCCGAGACACAAGCGAAGCACTCCCGAGACGGCGGCAGGCCGAGGGTCCTGAAACCCTCGGCCCGTCTTGCTGGCACCCAATGAAATCGGTACCGCACAACGATTTCAACGTCAGTAGTCGAAGTCCCAGAGATCCACTGGGATCTTGTAGTTGTGGATGAACTGCACCGAGCGGATGGCATCGTTCGTAGCCTTGACAAAGCCATCCAAATCGATGCCGCGACCCAATCCGCCGTTGACAAAGCGAAGCCACTCGATCAGGGGCACGCCGGGATCCTGGACCGGTACCCAAGAGCTCGCCACGCAAAGCTCTTCCTCGCTGCCGGGATCGAAGTCACAGGGTTCCTGCATCCAGCTCACAGGCTGCGTTACAGCGACCTCGAGGTCATTACCATCCTCGTCGCGATAGCGCCGCCAGCGTTTGAAATTCACTGGGCCGAAGTCGACGAACTCCTCCTGCACCTCGTTTGAAAACTCATAGTTCGGCAGGGTATCGGTCGCGGGGGCCGTCGTGCATAGCGTCGAATAGACGACCACCGGGTCCTCATTGTAGGGATCTGGTTCGGGGCCCAGCAGCGGGCAGTCTCGAACCAGGGCTGGGAGTCTATCGGTGGTCGGCAGGCTGCCGCCGGTCGGCTCATCCGTGGTGTCGACGGTGAGCTTCAGGATGCGCCCCAGGTACTGGATCAGGTGCTCGGTCGCCCAACCGTCCTTACTTGCCGCCGTACCGAGCAGAGAAGCGGCCTGGTCGAAGTCCTGCTTCTTCAAGCTCCTGGGCAGTGCACAATCCGTATTGAAGGGCACTTCGTTAGGGCCCGGTGGGTGGCTATCGCCGAAGCACTCGGCCTCCTCACCGGTCTCATGAGGCAACAGGTGCTCGAGGTCGCCGATGAACTTCCCCCAGTCCTCAGCCCGCAGGGCCGGGTGGTACTCGGTGCCCGCCGCCGGATCGCCGTGGGACCACAGATCCTCCTCGTTGGGATCGGTCTGGAAGTGGCCGTACTTCATGAGGCGATGAAAGACAGCCATGTTCTCCACTGGCGAGTCGAGCAGCGTCCAGATGCAGCTGTCGAGGTCGAGAGCGCCCTCGACGACCTGACAGCCCTCCCCCATCTTCAAGCGACCAGAGGCGTCGCGGTCGACCACTTGCGAGTGGCGCATCTTGCGGATTACCTCGTCGAAGTGCATCCGGATGTTGCGCTCCTTGACCCGTCCACCGCTCAACCGGCCGAAGTAGTCGACCTCCACCACCCTGGCTTCGTCCGCCGGTATGACGTCGCAACTCAGCGGGGCGACACCGAGCTCGACACCGTCGATATCCACTGGGATCGGGCAGTAGCCCCAGCCGTACGGTGCATCGTAACCGGGATCCTGCCCCTGCATCTCGATCCAGCGCTTTGCCAAGATAGGCTGACCCGTGACGTCGTCCCGTAGGATGTGGATCAGGTCGCCGAACAGGTCACCACAACCGCCGCCCCCACCCCCGTGACCGCCTCCGCCGTGCCCCTGGGCCAGGGCCGGAGCCGCCGGCAGCAGCAGCGCCACCGCCGCAATCATCTTCCATCCAACTCTCCAGGTTCGCATCTTGCCTCCTCCTTCCTTCGGACAACGGTTCCATCGTCCTCCCCCTCGCTCCTCTTGCTCGATGTCGGTGGCGTCATACTGAGCAAGGCGCGGGCCAAGTGAACGAGACAGAGCTGTCAGTTCGGCTCGGGACCCCGGACCAATCCTCTAAACTGTTCATTTTGAGAGAGTTAGGCTCTTCATCTCGGACCCTTAACAGGACGACCCGGATCAGGTGAAGGCTTCAAGGGATCGAGCAGACTGCCAGGTCTGTCAGTCGCTCCGGCCGCCGGAGATCGGTTCTCCGCCAGGTCTGTCAGAGCTCCAACGGGGCATGAGCGCCCGACCCGCAGAACGCATCACCTCGGTGGAGGGCTCCACCTTCACTCGCCCCAGACGCAGCAGCGGCGGGGCCCCGAAGGACTCCGCCGCTTGGCGATCGAGCGGCCGTCTCACCCGATCGGCGACTCCTCCGATCTCACCAGTCGATCTCGGGAATGCTCCAGTTGTGGAGGAACCAGATGATCTTGCGCGAGTCCTCTGCCGCCTGGGCGAAGTAGTTCGCCGCGCCGCATTCACCTTCCCCATCGGCACCGAGGCAGGGACCCATCATCACCTGGTCCCTGCAGACGCCGACGTTGACGCCCTCGAGATCGATACTTGGTGGCGAGGTCGGACCGAAGAGCACTTGCGCGTCCGCGATCACGAAGGTCGGCTCCGTCTCGTTGGTATCGAGACTCAGTAGCGTCGCGGTGGAGGGAATCGGCAGACCTTCGCCGGTACCACCTCCCCAGGGATGGGTAGAGGCTCGCGAGTAGGTGAAGGGCTCGAAGTCGAAGTAGGTGAACTCCAGCTCGGGTTTCTTCTTGGTGCCCCCTACAGCCACATACGTGTTGATACCCAGGTAGTTGTTGGCGTTGATGAACTCGTCCAGGGACACATGACTCGTTTTGTCGGCACTGCCTCCCCAGAAGGCTGCCGCCAACAGCATGTCGAGGGCCTCCGGGTGCGCGTCGGGCACTGGCCCCTCTGTGCCGTCGACACAGATCAGGTTCTGCAGTCCCCCTGCTGTCAGGTGGATCTCCGCTTCCGGCGACAGGACGTTGGTCTCATCCGTAAACCCCCGGGTCACGGTGATCGGCATGAGACAGCCGTCGAGCAACAGCGCACGGTAGAGCGACAGGTTCTCCAAGGGCGAGTCGATCGTCTTCCAAGTGCAGTCTTCGAGCGCCAGGCACTCGGTTGCCCCCTCGACGACCGGGATATAGAGCTCGAAACGACTGGCTGGATCGAGACGCACCGGAACGTCGACACTGAGGTCGGGATCGGAATCGATATAGGTAGTCGCCGTGTTGATGAGCTTCATTGCCTCGAAGTAGGGTCGATCTCTTACCGGGGCATGCGGGCGTGCGACG
>JARFQS010000614.1 GCA_029287645.1 Thermoanaerobaculia bacterium
CCCCCCCCCCCCCCCCCCCCCCCACAACCACCCCCCCCCCACCGACAACACCACTCTCACGCGTTCGTCGGCAGCGTCAGATGTGTATAAGAGACAGCACTGGAGTCGACCGGGCGGGCTGGATTCACCGCATTCAGGGCCACTCTCGATAGAGGCGTTGGAAGAATCTGAAGAACAGAGTCGGGCGCAATCCAGTCGGCCCTGAAGGTCGTATTGGCGACGACGCCATGTCGAAACGGTAACTTCCCGGTGGCCAGCGTCGTCCAAAGCGGCGATCTGTGGACCGGCGGGAGGCTCTCGGGGCGAGCATAGACCCCCTCCTCGAGAATGCGGGAGAGAAAAGGAAGGCGTCCGCGACGGGCCAGGGGCAGGACAGCGTCCAGGGACGCACCATCCAGCCCCACGACGAGCAGCGTCGGCCGCCGCTCGAGCTCGACGACGGAAGGCAGGGGGGTGGGTCGAGCATAGGCTTTGAAAGCCTCTCGTCGTTCTGCCATGACATAGACAGAGAGAAGCGCGAGAAGCGGGAGACCGATCCGACTCCTCCAGCCGTAACGGCGCCGGTGGAGTGTATGGAGAAGGGCGGTGTAGAAGTAGATCAAGGCCGCGAGGGTCAACCAGGAGGCGGCCTTGATGAGTCGCACATTGATACCCGGCGGCAGGAAGTAGGAAGAGCGAGAAGCGTGGAGCCACTCGATTGTGGCGATGACAGCGAGGAGAATTGTGATGGCCCAAGGCAGAAGGCGTTGGGCACGGTCTCCTCGGCCCACCGTGAAAGGAAAAAGGAGGACAACGGAGACGAGGGTCGCAGCTGCACAGTAGATAGCCGTGCTCCGCAGCCAGGGGGCCAGCTCGAAAGGCAGCTCGGGGTTCAAGAAAAAGAGAAGGCTCGAGAGGTGGGCTCCTGCGAGAAGCCCTGGCAGGGCCGTCAATGCGGCGAGTCTCCACCCGCGATCCACGCCGACGGAGACCTGGGGGACCTGGTTCTCGTCCATGGGGATTTCGGGGGAGGTCACAGCTCGACAGTTCGTGGACGGAGTCTCGGAACCTCTGTTAGAGTCTCGGCGGTCCAGGAGGGGGTCTCGACTCCGAGGACCCGCCGGAATCCGAGTCGCCAGCATAGCAGCAAAGCAGGGGTCCAGGGATTCGTCGGTTCGTGAGAGACCATCCTCAAGAGGAGTCACCCAACTGTTCGAATCAGCGATTCACGCTCTACTACTGAGGGTCGCCCCGGAGACCGCACATGGTTTGGCCATGTCCGGGCTGCAGAGTCTTCAGCAGCTACCTCAGGCGCTGCGACGGTTCGAGCGGCAGCATTGCGTCATCGACCGGCGACTGGAGCAGGAGATCTGGGGACAGCGGTTTCCCAATCCGATCGGCCTGGCTGCGGGATTCGACAAAGATGCGGTTGCGGTTCCAGCCCTCGCCGCGATGGGCTTTGGGTTTCTGGAAGTCGGGACGGTGACGCCCAAACCCCAATCCGGGAATCCGCGGCCGCGACTTTTCCGCCATCGGGAACTGCATTCGCTTCAGAACGCGATGGGTTTCAACAATGCGGGCATGGAGAGTCTATCTCGGCGATTGGCCCAGAACTGGCCACCGCCGGTTCCGGTTGGCATCAACGTCGGAAAGAACCGGCAGACAGAGTTGATGTCGGCTGGAGAGGACTATCGGACGTTGGTGCGGCGTCTCAAGGAGCATGCGAGCTACTTCGTGATCAACATTTCTTCGCCGAACACCCCGGGATTGAGAGACTTGCAACAGGGCGAAACCGTGGCAGGGCTACTCGACATCTGTCTCGAAGAGACGGAGGCTCCTGTTCTGGTGAAATTGTCCCCGGACATGGAGGACGACGAAGCCGTCGCGCTGGCGCGCGCAGCCGTCGAGGCGGGCGCGGCAGGGTTGATCCTCACCAACACCACGGTGAACTATTCGCTGGTTCCGGAGCCTCAGGCGACGGGCGGATTGAGTGGCAGGGTACTGCGAAGGCGGAGTTTCGAGCTATTGAAGGCCGTAGCCTCCGAGGTCTATGGCCGCTGCATCCTGGTGAGCGTGGGCGGCATCGAGTCGGCGTCGGATGTCTACGCCCGGCTACGGGCAGGAGCACACCTCACACAGATCTATACTTCGTTGATCTATGGCGGCTCCCTGCTTGTTCGTCGACTCAACGAGGAGCTTCTGGACCTCTTGGAGGGGGATGGCGTCCGGAACGTTGCGAGCGCTGTTGGACTGGATGTGTAAAAACGTAACACGCGGCGCATACGCTCCACCTGCGCCTCTCTTGAGGTACTATAGTCGGCGAGATTTCCACTTATACTCCTCATGTCATGGTGCAGAGGGTGCGTAGGTCCAATCAAGAGTCCTTGGTGTTGCCCCAAGGACCCTGGAGAGGATGAGATTCAATGGACAACGAGCCAGTGCGAGATCCGCTCGATCGTGTGGCGATCGCCCTCGACACCGCGGACCGGGCCACCTTCCACCGATGGTGCGAACAATTCGGTCCTCGGGTGGGGATGCTGAAAGTAGGCCTGGAGGCTTTCTTGAGATGGGGTCACGAGGCTGTCGGGGCGGCCCGCCGCCATGCTCGCGGAGTCTTTCTGGACCTCAAGCTGCACGACATTCCGAACACGGTGAAGGGGGCAGTGACAGCGGCCCGGGCCTCGGGTGTTGACCTGCTCACGGTTCATGCCTCCGGAGGGTCCTCCATGCTGGAAGCGGCGAATCGAGCCGCAGGGGACGAGCTGGGAATCCTCGCAGTCACAGTGCTGACGCACCTGGACGAAGGCGAGCTCGAGGGCCTGGATCTACCCGGTAGCAGTGAGGCTCGGGCCCGGCGTTGGGCTCGGCTGGCTGAGGAAGCAGGTTGCGCTGGAGCCGTGTGCTCACCCCTGGAGGTGGCCACCTTGCGAGAGAACTTGGCGCTGCCGTTCTTGTTGGTGACGCCCGGGATACGACTCGCAACAGCAGAGAGACAAGCGGATGATCAGCAGCGAATCGCCACTCCCGGGCAAGCCTTGAGGGCCGGCGCAGATCTATTGGTGGTGGGCAGGCCCGTGACACGCGCTCCGGACCCCGATGCGGTACTCCAGGAAATAGCTCGTGAGATTGAAGACGCCCTGACTCCTGGGTAGGAGACAGGGCTCGGCTCAAACCGCGAAGACCGGCCGATCGACGACGTGGTCGATCTCCATGACGTACGTGTATCCCGGGAACTCGATGGGCACGGTGTATCGCGCCGTGATGATCACACGTCCCCCGCGTCGTTCGACAGTTACATCCTTGGGCCCGACGGGGAGCCCCAAGTCCTTCGCCCGGGCGAGAACATTCTTCTTGACGGCTTCAGAGGGAGTCCTGGTGGCACGCTGAGCCTGCTCCTCCATGAAGTCGTACAGCTCGGCAGTCTTGATCTTCATGGGAATGATCTTCCAGCAGGCGGTTAAGAACACGATGAGCACCAGCGCCCAGATGACACATCCGATCTTGCCTTGGCCATATCGAGTCTGCAGTGATCGCATCATTGTCCCCCGGCTCGTTCTCGATAACGTGTGATTCCCAATACTAGCGCACTATGCGGAAAGAGCGGTCCCAACGGGTATTGGTGAAGAACTTAAAAAAGACATCCGACAATTGCCGAAGCTTGCCTCGGTAACCCGGCCATTCGATGGGTTCCTCGTCGCTTGCGAACGACCAGTAGACGAGAAAGGCCCTTCCTTTGATGTAGTCCGCGGGCACGGCTCCCCAGAAACGTGAATCGTTCGAGTTGTCGCGATTGTCACCCATGAAGAAGTACTGGTCTGCAGGCACCTCGAAGGGTCCGAAGTTGTCACGGTCCCGATAGCTCTCGTGAAGAAATACGGAGTGCGGATAGACACGGGAGTCGGAGTGATAGGTGTAGTGACCGTCCTCGACAACCTCACCATTGACCCGGATCTCCTTGTTGACGATCTCCACAGTGTCTCCGGGCAGTCCGATGCAGCGCTTGATGAAATCCCGCGAGGGATCCTCGGGAAACCGAAAGACCACCACGTCGCCCCGACGCACCGTCTGAGTCGGTAGAAGCCAGTTCTCCAGGGCGCTCTGGGTGGGTCCGAAGATGAACTTGTTGACCAGGATGTGGTCACCGATCAGGAGGTTCTCCTCCATGGACCCCGTGGGTATCTTGAAGGCCTGGACGGCGTAGGTCCTAGCAAAGGTCGCGAAGATCACTGCAATGAGCAGGGCCTCGAAGTACTCCCTGAAGATCGATCTAGAGTTGGGCATCAGGACGCCCGCGACTAACGCACCAGATGGAAAGTCCGCTCCCAGCGTGACTTGCTGAAGAAGCCGATGGCCGTGCCCCCCAGTTGCCGCAGTTTGTTGCCCAAGCCTCTCCAGACACCGTCGGAGGTCTCGCCGCCAAAGGACCAGTAGATCAAGAAGGCTCGTCCCTTGACGAAATGGGCGGGCACGGACCCCCAGAACCTGGAGTCGTACGACTGGTCACGGTTGTCGCCCAGGCAGAAGAAGTGATCTTCGGGCACTGTCGAGGGTCCATAGTTGTCCCTCAGGCGGGCCGATGGAGGAACCGAGGGAAGGTCCCGGAAGATGCGGCCATCGCGGTGCCAGGTGAAGGACCCATCGTCGACCCATTCGTCGTTGATGTAGAGATCCTTGTCGACGAGACGGATGTCGTCCTCGGGCAATCCCATGCAGCGTTTGACCATGTCGACCCGGGGTCGCTCGGGCGATCGAAAGATGACGATGTCGCCACGTTGGACCGGCCTAGAGGGCAACAGTTTCCGCTCGAGCTTGGTGGGTGCGGGACCGTAGATGAACCGATTGACGAAGAGATGGTCACCGACCAGCAGGGTTTCTTCCATCGAGGCGCTCGGTATGTAGAACGTCTTCACGACAAAGGTGTTCGTGAAACCGAGAAAGATCCCGGCAATGATGAGGGCCTCGAGGTACTCGCGGAATGTGCTTCGCTTCGCCATCGGCGCTCTAATCTATTGCAAATAGTCCTTCAGGGCCACCGAGCAGCAAACAGCCTCTCTGCGGGGCAAGCGGCTTTGACGCCGAGGAAGAGCCTGCGGTAGTGGGAGATCTCTCTTTCGCGACGCCTGAAGAGCGCAAGATTCTCTGACACCGGAGCCGGGTACCAGAGCAAAGGAAGTAAAACAAGCCTATTAGAATCAGTGGTTTCGGTGATTTTCAGATAACGGCATGTCGGTTGCTGTGCACCCTCCTTCCCCTATTCACCGGAGAAAGGAGGTACGAACGACTGGCGAGCAGGAAAGCAAGACACAGACGGTAGGGACGGGTGCACGGACCCGATCCGCTGCGCCCAACCGAGAAAGCGGATACCAAATCGCAGGACACGATTCAGGAGGTGTTGCATGAAACGAAGCATCGAGTTGACGTCGCTGATGGGAGTGCTCTTCCTACTGGTTGCGGCCCTTCCGGCAATCAGTCAAGCACAGGAGAAAGCGGTGAATATCAACACGGCCAGCGCCGAGGAGCTCTCACTACTCCCCCGAGTCGGGTCGGGGGTTGCGCAGC
>JARFQS010000630.1 GCA_029287645.1 Thermoanaerobaculia bacterium
GGACACCTACGAGGGCAAGGTGAACCTGGTGCCCGATCCGAGGTCACCTCACTCGGCGGAGGATCGGAAGCTCCAGCAGGAGACCGCTCTCGAGCTCTACCGTGCCCTCGAGGATCTGACCTATCTGATCGATACCCTGATCGATGTGCGGGATCAGGCGAAGGCCAGAAAGGAGGAAGCCGGTGGAAAGGGCTCCCTGTTCAACAAGCTCGAGGCTTACCGCGATGACGTCGAGGCCTTCCGGGGTTCGCTCGTCTCCACGGCGGAGTCGGGTTGGATCTCCGGCGACGAGAAGCTGCGGGAGAAGATGGGCAATCTCTTCGGCGGCATCGTCGGCTATGACGGGCGACCGACTCAGTCGCAGCTCGACCGCAAGGACGTGCTGATCAAGCAGCTGAGAACCGCGGAGGCCCGCTTCGAAGAGCTCACCACGGGCCGGGAGCTCTCGTCTCTGAACTCTCAGCTGCAGGGTCGGAGTCTGGAGACCATCGGAGTCATGAGTCGCGAGGAGTGGGAGGAGAGTCAGGAATCGAGCGGTTCCTCCTCGGGTGTGAGCGCCAAGAGGTTGGCTGGCATCCTGTCGAGCCGGGCGCTGATGCCGCTGGGCTTCTAGCCCTCAGCAGAGGACACCCATGAAGCAGCTGAGGCCCCCGGGAAGCCGGGGGCCTTTCTTTTTGCTCTTCTTGTCCAGGGCTCGAGGAAGATGTGCAACAGGCCCTCCAGGCTTCCCGAAATCAGAAGGAACGCGACCGCGACATGCGTGACCAGTAGGACCCGAGCTCTCATCGCCATCTGCTGACAAGCGATAGCAGTCTCAGAGTGCCTGGTCTTCGGTTGGGTGACTATTCCTGTTCTTCCTCTTCTTCGACGGTCTCACTGCCCAGAGGCTTCTGGGGTATGGGCTTGCGAGGCAGCATCTCGTCGCGCATGGCAGCGTGATAGGCGAACGAGGCCATGATGATCGAGGCCTGCACGAGATCCTCGCGCCGGGCATGGTCGAAGACATCCAGATTGGAGTGGTGGGTACGGGTGTAGTAGTCGAGGTCGTCCTGGATGAACTGGAAGCCGGGCAGGCCTACGGCGTCGAACGCGATGTGATCGGTGCCCCCGGTGTTGCGATTCGTCACGGTATCGGCGCCCATGTCGCGGAAGGGCTCGAGCCACGCTTCGAACACCTGGGCCACCGCCGCGTTGCCCTGCGTGTAGATGCCGCGGATCTTGCCGCTACCGTTGTCGAAGTTGAAGTACCCCGAAAGCTTGTCGTGATCCGGCTTCGGCGTGATCGGCCAGCCCAGGGTTCGCAGGTGTGCCGGAAAGTCCTGCTCTTCTGGGATCTCCGAGTCGGGTCGTGAGGCATAGTGCCTCTCGACGTGGGCGCGAGCTCCGAGGAGGCCCTGCTCCTCGCCGGCCCACAGAGCGACACGAAGGGTTCGCCGCGGCTCGACTCCCAGGGCCTGGAGGATCCTCACTGCTTCCATGACGACGGCCGTGCCGGTGCCGTTGTCATTGGAACCCGTTCCTGGATGCCAGGAATCGAGATGGGCGCCCAGCAGTACCACTTCATCGGCCTTGTCGGTACCCGGGATCTCGGCGATGGTGTTGTAGGCCATGAGGTCGGCGTCGTGGAATCGTGCCTGGATGTCGAGATCGATCTCGACCTCCTGATCCTCGTCCAGCAGCCTCAAAATCCAGTTGTAGTGCTCGGCGGCCATGGTGATCGTCGGCACTCCGACGCTCTCGCCGGGTTCCCTGGAGCCGGCACTCCCCAAGCGCAGGATGCCTCCGTCGCGCGAGCTGATGTCGACCACAGCTGCAGCACCCTCCTTGATCAAAAACTCGTTGAGGGCTCGACGCAACTTCAGACGTTCGCGAGCTTTCCCGAGCCACTCGTCGGCGTGGCCGGAGGGAAAGCTGAAGATCTCCATCTCCTCGAGCTCCTCCTGTGACAGGCGAGCGAACTCGGCCTGGTCGGCCGGCGCGATCTCCCGACTCTCGCTGACGAACAGAACCTTGCCCTGCAGTCCTCCTCGGTATTGGTCGAGGTCCCCCTCCTCCTCGAGGGTCACCCTCATGGCTTGGCCACGAATGGGTCCGTCGGTTCCGGGAGTCCACGCCTTCGGGAGTGCCATTAGGGGAGTCTGTCTGGGGTGGATCATGTGGACCGCTGCGCGAGTGAACGACCAACCGCGTCCGAAAGGACCCCACTCCTCCAGGCGACCCTCCTCGAGACCCCACTCTCGGAGCTTCTCCAGCGTCCATTCATTGGCTTCTACCAGCGCAGGTGAGCCGGTCAACCGGGGTCCTATCCGATCTGTGAGGTGCTGCAGGGTATCCATGACCTGCGAGCGTTGGATTCCCTCGTCCCGGATTCGGTTGACCATCTCCCAATCGACAGGCTCTTCCGCCCAGAGGGCAGGAGCCAGCAAGACGAGCATGCCGGCGAGAAGAGAAGTGCTTCGTCGCATGGAGTTCTCCTGATCTGTAGTGGCACGGGATTCGTCGGTGTCGAGGCGGCGGTGCGGGCAGTCTACCGCACTCATTCCAACGTGATGAGCGGCAGTGATCGCTCCCGGGACGAGCCGCAGAAGGGCGATCGAATCTAGAAGGATGGCGATAAGATGGACGCCTCGGACCGGTTCGTTGTCCAAGACGGAAACTCAGACTTCATCGGGAGGGCAGAGAATGATCATCTCGCTGGTCAATGTGAAAGGTGGCGTCGGAAAGACCACCACGGCGGTGAATCTCGGCGCCGGTTTCGCTGGCAGCGGACTGCGGGTTCTTCTCGTCGATCTCGACCCTCAGGCTTCGGCCAGCTACTCTCTCGGGATCGACACCGACCAGGTGGACCTCTCCAGCGTGGATCTCCTCGTGGGAGAGGAGCAGATCGAGGACGTGATCATGGAGACCGGTGTCGAGGGTCTGGATCTGGTTTCCGGATCCATGAAGTTGGCTGGTTCTGATCTCGCCCTGGCGCGGAAGAAGCATCCGGAAAAGCGGTTGAAGAGGGCGCTGAAGCCGGTGCGTCGCCGGTACGATTTCATCCTCGTCGATTGTCCTCCCGGTCTGTCGATTCTGTCGGTCAACGGGTTGGTCGCTTCGGATTTCTACATCCTTCCTGTCGTGCCTCACGATCTCGACATGGAGGCCATGAACCACTTCTTCGTGGGACTGGAGACACTGGGTCGCAGCGTGCGTGGCGTGCCGGAGCTACTCGGTGTCCTGATGACGATGGTCGATCACCGTACTTCGGTAACCCAGGCTGTGATCGACGGCGTGCGAAGAGCGCTGGGCAGGGAGGTCTTTCGAACGGAGATACCCATCAACGTTCGTCTGGCAGAGGCTCCTGGCTACGGGCTCTCGATCTTCGACTACGAAGGGTGGTCGCCTGGAGCCAGGGCCTACAGCCAGTTGGGCGGGGAGGTCATCCGCCGCCTCAGGCAGAAAGAAGCGATCTAGCGAGCAGGGTTGGGTCGAGCCCACCGGGATCTGGGCAAACAGGCAGACACGGTCTGTTGAAAGAGTAGGCGATCAGGACAGGAGGAGCCGCTGGCGCTCCTGCTCCTGCACCCAGACGTCGATGGCTTCGGCTAAGTCTTCCGGAAGATCGAGGAACCGCAGACCCATTCCCGGGTCGTAGCGGTGCTCCCGCGAGTAGCAACGCTGCCAGACGACTTCACAGTGACACCTGGCGACCCGATTGACCGGCTCGGGTAGCGGGAACTCCACCCAGAAGCGGCTGCCTGGCTCGCGTGGGCTGACGGTGCCGATCATCATTCCGCCCCTGCTCAGGTTCTTCGCGTAGCCGAAGAAGGTCTTGTGTCCGTCGGTGCAGTCCGCTTGCAGAACGGTGATGGGCACCCTCAGATCCTGTCGTGAGTCGGCCTGGGGGACTTCATCGGACTTGTGCTGGTGCTCTTCCAGAATCATGAACCACCTCTCGACGTTGGGCAGTGCAGGATGTCGTCTGTGGTTATCTAGTCTGTGCAGCTGGCGTTAGCTTTGCTATGAAGTAGATCACTCGCCTTCATGGGGTCGAATAGGGCAAACTGAGTGTGTTGTGAAGAGTCTCAGAGTACGATCGGATCGCTGGGTGGCCATCCTTCTGGCCGGATGCGTTTTGCCGGTGGTCGCGTGTGACGCGATGCTGGTGAAGAGATCGACGGGCGAAAAGCTCTATCGCGAGCATTGCGCGAGCTGTCACGGCCTGGACGCGAGGGGCCACACCATCCGGTACATGGGCCATCCGAGAGCCAACTTGACGGACGACGATTGGAAGTACGGCGGCGGTGACAGCGTTGCCATCCAATCCGTGGTGCTTCAGGGTTTGGTAGAGCGTCACCCCTCCTCGCTCCAGAGGCTGCAGACCAAAGAGGTCAAGGAGATCGCCAACTGGGTGCTGCAACTGCGAGGGGAGTCCAGCCCCTAGGCTCCGGGGGAGCGCTGAGCTCGCAGAGGCGGATCGGATTCAAGGGGTGGGGACCACCCATTCGGTCGTGCCACCCGACTCGAAGCCGTCTGTAAAGACGGTGCTGGCGCTCACGAATCGATAGATCGTGCCGCCGAGATCCACGAGATAGACCTCACCGAACTCGTCCTCGCCGAAGGCGCTGATGGAGTGTGACGTATCGCGCCAGAGAGAGCGGGTCCAGCTGCCGCCGGACTGCTGCGTCCCGAACCAGATCCTCCCGCTGCAGTAGTCGCCGAAGATATAGGTACCGCCCAGGCCGGCGACGAAGTGTCCGCCGAATCGATAGCCACCGGTCACCGAGCAGCCAAGGGAGTGGTCGTACTGGAGGATTGGGAAGTCGTACAGATTGGCAGCCCCGCAGAGAGGAGATGGATCGTTGGGGTTGGGAGTGTCTGCCTCGAAGCAGTCCCAGCCCCAGTTCATGCCGCCGGTGCTCGGCCAGGGTTCCAGATCGATCTCTTCGATGGCGTTCTGGCCGACGTCGCCGATGAACATGTCACCGGAGTTCCGGTCGAAGCTCCAGCGCCA
>JARFQS010000032.1 GCA_029287645.1 Thermoanaerobaculia bacterium
TGATCTGGTTTCTCTGGGAGGCGAGAGGGGCGGATCCGGCCCACTGGCTCGACCCCTTCAAGTCGGGATCCGTGGGGACGGTTCTGGCGCAATGGGCGGTGGTCCTGGTCGCGCTGTTCGTCCTCAATCGTTGGCTGGGCCGACGACTGGGCACCGAAGGAGACCTCTCTGATGCCTGAGCATGACGAACGAGTGAATGGCTCGGAGGAGCAAGAATGAGTACCTCGGCGATCGTGATGATGCTGGTGATCTGCGGGATCATCTGGGGCGGGTTCGTCTTCTTCCTGGTGCGCGCGATGCGTAGCGAGGGGAGGAAGAAGTCCTCATCCGCACGAGGAGAGTAGGGCTTCTCCTGGGGCTCGGGGCGTGGTGACACCTCCAATTCGGCACATCTATCTGACCGGTTTCATGGGAGCGGGCAAGTCGACGGTCGGTCGAGCTCTGGGGGATCGACTCCGGGTGAGCTTCGTGGATCTCGACTCCAGGATCGAGACTCGCTGCCAGATGTCGATTCCACGGATCTTCGCCGAGCGTGGGGAGGAGTGGTTCCGACAGCAGGAGCACGAGGCTCTGGCGTCGATCTCTGGCGACGGTGACACCGTCATCGCGGTCGGTGGAGGAGCGCTGGAACGGCCCGACAATCGCCGGCTGATGAGGCAAAGAGGGGTCACGGTCTGGCTAGATGCGCCCTTTTCGCTTATCCTTCAGCGTCTGGGTGACGGCGAGCGGGTAGGCAGGCCACTCTTCTCGGATGAGGCGGCCGCGCGAGCGCTCTTCGACAGGCGTCGGTCTCAATACGCCCGCGCCGATTACGTCGTCCGGATTCGAGCCGAGTCGAAGCCTGAAGCGTTGGCAGAAGACATCCTCAACCTGATCGGGAAATAGACGTGCGCTATCTGATACTCGCCGACATGCATGGCAACTGGCATGCGCTCTCCACCGTTCTGGAGCACGCGGCCGACCAGGGCTACGATGCGGCTCTCATCCTGGGAGATCTCGTCGGCTATGGGGCTTCCCCCAACGACGTCGTGGGAGCCCTCAGGGAACTTCCCGTGCCGAAGCACTTCGTGCGGGGCAATCATGACAAGGTGGCGGCAGGCATCACCGACGGGCGTGGCTTCAATCCGACGGCACTTTCGGCCGCACGTTGGACCCGGGCAGAGCTCAGTAGCGACAATCTGGAATTCGTACGCGAGCTACCAGAAGGGCCGGCGACCATCGAACCGGGTCTGGTGATCTGTCACGGCACGCCCTTCGACGAGGACGAGTATCTGCTGTCAGCGGGGCACGCGGAGGAGATCTTCGAAGCCCAGCCCGGTCTGTGGACCTTCTTTGGCCACACCCACCTGCCTTCGCTGTTCCACCGCCCGGGAGGTCATGTCGAGGCCAGCCTCCTGGATGGCGCCGAGCAGACTCTCCAGGTGCAGGCAGGTGCCGACTTCCTGCTGAACCCAGGGTCCGTAGGCCAACCGCGGGACCGGGATCCGAGAGCCGCCTACATGGTCCTGGATACCGAAACCTCTCAGGTGCATCACTTCAGGGTCGAGTACCCGATTGTCGAAGCTCAGCAGGAGATCCGGCAGGCCGGCTTGCCCGACGCCCTGGCAGATCGACTTGTACTGGGGATCTGAGTCTCGATTCCGAGACGAGCTGCTACCGACCGAAGACGACTGTAGTCATCTCGCCAGCACTGGCCGCGACCTCTACCTCCAGGTCTCTCGGATCTGTGGTCGTCACCGAGCCGTCCGCGTCGAGACGAGCCACCAGGATCCCCTTCGAGGGAAGTGTTCCTCCCCCCATCATGCTGTCGGAGGCCGAGAGAGAGACCTGTAAGGGGAATGTGGGTGCGGCGACGCGAGTCGCCGCCACCGTGGAGCCGTCGTTCTCTTCGCGAAGGAACACGAAGAGAGTCGAGTCGGATGGCGGTACCACTCCGGCCGCCAACTCCAGCTGGATACCGTAAGAAACCGCGTCGATGGCCGCTGGGGTCGAAGCCGACGGCGTAGCAGCTGCGGCCTGCGGGGCAGGCCCGCCGAGTGTTACTCCGGCTTCCGCCATCGCCAGAAGCTCCTCGAAGTCGGGATCACTGCCACCCGCTATCTCGAGACCGATCTGCCACGTGTCCACCGCCTCATCGACCTGCCCCATCTGATACAAGGCCAGGCCGCGGTACAGAAGCGCTTGCTGGTGGTCGGGATGCGCTGCGAGGACCTGGTCGAGAAGGTCTTTGCCGACATCGAACTGCCCCATGCTCACTCGAACGATCCCATGGACCAGGAGCGCGTCGGGGTCCTCGGGGAAGCGCTGCAGGACCTCGCCCGCCAGGCTGAACGCCTCGAAGAACTGTCCCGCTGACAGCATGAGGAGGGCCAGCTGTTTCTTGGCTGTCCAGTCCTCCGGATCATTGACGATCCGCGCTTGCAGCGCGGCCACCTGTGACGCGAGCTCTGGCGGAAGTGCCGCCATCTGCCCCGAGTGGGGATCCTCGGCTGTGCCGGGTGCCGGTTGAGCCATGGGCTGCTGAGCCGTCGGCTTTGCATCGCGCACTGCGAAATAGACCAGAAGGGCGACGACTCCGACCATGGCGGCACCGATGAGGGCGCCTGTCATCATCGGTCGGCTCCGGCGGACCGCATCCCCGGTAGCGGATTCTTCAGCAGCTTCAGGCTCTAGGAGCTTCTGCCGATCACCTCGATCAGCCGGTCTGGCTGCCACGGAGGCGGTATCGGGTAGCTGCTCCTGGAGGCGATCGAGCTCCATCAACGTGCGGGCTGCCGCGTCGACGAGCGAGTCATGCTCGGGTTGGCTGAGGTTGTCTTCGTCGGCGGCTCGCAGTCGTCGATAGAGGTCGTCCCGTCGATCTTTCAAGTCCCGGATCTTGAGCGGGACGTCGGCGGCCTCGGCTTCTCTTTCCGCCGCCTGCTGTCGGAAGCGGAGGGCGAGCCAGATGCCTGTCGCCAGGCCCACGGCCAGCACCATCAGGCTCGGTAGCCAGGTCATTTCGTTCACGATGCCACCTCCCGCCGGACTCTCTCTCGATAGGTCTCGAGCTCACTCTGCGAGGGCGATTCGGCCGACGTGGCCTCCTGCAACTCGACTTTGGCCGGCCGCTTCATTCGGACGGCCAGAAAGAGCAGTCCGCCCAGGAGAGCAGCCAGAGGCGCGATCCACACCAACAGGTTGAAGCCCTTCGCTTTGGGCTCGAGCCGGATGAACTCGCCATAGGACTGTTCGAAATACTCCAGGACCTGCGATTCCGAATACCCCTTTGCGAGCATTTCCCTGACTTCCGACTTCATGGCGATGGCCAGTGCCGTGGGCGAGTCGGCAATCGACAGGCCCTGACAGACCGGACAACGCATGGTCAAGGCCACCTCTTCGGTGAGGCGATCGAGCTCCGGGCCGGTGAGTGGGGGACCTGCCGGCTCTCCGACGAGGTCCCAGTTCGCCGCGCCGATGGGCGCTTCCTGCCCCGAGGCAGGAGACAAGGCGACGAGGGAAAGGACTACGACCAGGGTCCAAAGAATCGAGCGCATGGTATCTATCCGCTGCTCAGCATGCCGTTGAGCAGGCTCGCGAGCTCGTTGGGGTGCAGGGCACCGGTGACCTTTCTTTCGATGACGCCGTTGCGGTCGATGAAGAACGTCTCAGGCGCTCCGTAGACTCCGTAGGCGATCGCAACGGTACCCGCTTCGTCCACCAGGCTGGGTCCCCAGGCACCACGCCGGTCGATGAAGGCCTGGATGTTCTCGGGCTCGTCCTGGTAGATGACGCCGAGAAACTCCACACTGCCTTCGTACTGCTTGGCCCCGGCTCGGAGCACGGGGTGTTCCGCGATGCAAGGCTGACACCAGGTAGCCCAGAAGTTGATGACCACCGGGCGGCCCCGCAGATCGGCCAGTCGAACCATCTCACCGTCCAAGCCTTGAAGAGCGAAGTCGGGCGCTGGCTTGCCGACCAGAGGCGAATCGATCGCCCTGGGGTCCTTGCCGAACGACAGTGCCAGGAAGATCAAGAGAGGGGTGACGATCAAAGCCCCTACAATCAGCACTTTCCGGTTCATCAGGTGGTTGCCTCCGCGGTTCGAGCTGTCTTGGGTGTGGGGGCCGACTTCGGTGGGATCAGGCAGACCACCGTTCCGGCGACCATGATCAGGACGCCGAGCCAAACCCAGACCACGGCCGGGGTCACGATGGCCCGCAGCCCAATGCGACCATCGGCACCGACGTTCATGACCGTCAGGTAGAGGTCATGGGTCAGCGTCGTGCGGACGGCGGGAGTGCCGATCGGCTCTCTCTGGGTCGGATAGTGGTTGAATCTCGGCTCCAGGGTCCCCTTGTCCTTGCCCTTGTGCACGATCTGGATCGTCGCCTTTTCGGCGGTCAGATGAGGCTGCCGCTCGACGTTGAGTTGAGTGAACGTCAGGTCGTAGCCAGCTACCGAAGCCGATTGGCCTGGTGCCATCGTAGCCTCCAGATTCTCCTTGTATGACGAGGAGATGGCGATCGCCACGAAGGTGATGATGACGCCGAGATGCACCAGATAGGCGCCGGTGCGGCGAGGCGCGCGAGCGAAAGTCTGGACGATGGCCTGTCCAGCGGACTCACCCTTCTTGGCCCGCAGCCGAGCAGGGCGCAGAGCCTGATCGAGAGTGACCCACAGGGCATAGCCAGCGAGGAATGCCGTCAACAGCACGGACCAGGACCTCGCTCCGGCCAGCAGTGCCAGAATCACCCCGACGATGGCGGCTGGCAGAGGCCAGACGAGGGCTCGCTGCAGGGCCCGCTTGTCCGCGCGGCCCCAAGGCAGCGCCGGACCGATCCCGATGAGAGCCAGCAAGCCGAGACAGATCGGCACCGCCATTCGATTGAAGTAGGGCTCGCCGACACTCACCTTCACTCCACGCACCGCCTCGGCGATGATGGGGAAGATCGTCCCCACCAGGACCGTGAAGGTGAAGGTGACCAACAGCAGGTTGTTGAGGAGGAAAGCCCCCTCTCTCGCCACGACCGCGTCCTCCGACGGTTCAGAGACCAGGGTGTCGATCCGCCAGCTGAGCAGGATGATCGTAGCCACCAGGCAGAACCCCAGGAAGGCCAGGAATAGCGGCCCGATCGGGCTCTGGGTGAAGGAGTGGACCGAATTGACGACACCGGATCGAGTCAGAAACGTGCCCAGGATGGTGAGCAGAAACGTCACCATCACCAGGATCACGGTCCAGGCCTTGAGCGTTCCGCGGCGCTGTTGGACTACGGCGGAGTGCAGTGCGGCAATGGCCGTCAACCAGGGGAGAAACGATGCGTTCTCGACCGGATCCCAGGCCCAGTAGCCACCCCATCCCAGGACCTCGTAGGACCACCAGCCCCCAAGCATGATTCCCAGGGTCAGGAAGCTCGTAGGCACCAAGAGCCAATTGCGGAGGGGGCGCAGCCAGCTGGCTCCCAGCTGCCCACGAAGCAGCGCTGCCACGGCCATCGCGAACGGCACGCTCATCCCGACATAGCCCAGATAGAGCATCGGCGGGTGGATGATCATCAAAATGTGGTTCTGAAGCAGGGGGTTGGGCCCTGGGCCGTCTGTGGGAATGGGAGCCGGCGTCGGCCTGAACGGATTGGCAGGACCGGCGATCAGGAAGCTGAAGAACAGCCCGATTACGAAAAGGGTGCCCAGCGTATAGGCCAGGTAGTCCTCATGACCGCGGCGCTGCAACAGGGTCACACTGGCCGTGAACAGCCCGAGCACGAGGCCCCAGAAGAGAATCGATCCCTCGAGGGACGACCACAGGGAGACGATGGTGATGTGTAGCGGTGTCGCCAGCGAGCCGACGCTGGCGACATAGGAAACGGAGAAGTCCCTGGTGATCAGGGCGTACTCCATGATCAGGTTGGCCAGAATCATGAACAGTGCGAAGGCCAACGACATTCGGCGGGTCCATTGCAGGCCGGCCGCCGATCGGCTGGCGCCCGCGAAGAATCCTAGAGGCGCTCCGATGGCGCAGGTCATGAGAGCCAGCAGCACTGCTGCCGAGCCGAGTTGGCTGGTCACTCTGCGCTCTCCTTCTCCTTGTCCTGTTTCTCCATCTCGAATTGCATCGACTTCATCATCTCGGCCATGTCCAGGCTCTCACCCTCTCCCGGTGCCTGGTACTGGTTGTCGTGCTTGACCAGCAGTCGTTGCGTCTCGAACTCGCCGGCCCGGTTCACCGAGCCCTCGACGACCACACCCACGCCTTCACGAAACATGGCTGGCGGGACCGAAGTCGTGTTGATCGGGATGCTGGCCTCACCATCCGTGACAGCGAACTTCAGGGTCAGGCCGTCCTCACTGTGCTGGATCGAACCGGGCTCCACGAGGCCGCCGAGCCGAATGGTGGCTCCCTGCGCCTGCTCACCTGAAGCTTGGAGCTCGGTGGGGCTCCAGTAATAGACGAGGTTCTCTCCGATACCACCGAAGGCCAGAAAGGCCAGTACGCCAGCGGCCACCATAATGGCGGCAACCGCCAGGATTCGACGTCGATTTCTTTCGCTACTCATACTTTGGGTCCTCTTACTCGAGTTCGGCTTTGCGGCGACGGTGAACGAGGCTCCACGCATAGGCGATCAGGCCCGCCGCGGTAACACTGTAGGCTGCGATTACATAACTCCAACCACCGACGATCACGCCATCAGGCATTGGTCGATCCTCCTATAGGTGCTATACGTTCCGGCTCTGCAACTTGGTCTTGTGCTCTCCTGGCGAGCTCCACCCTGACGCGCTGCGCCATCATCCAGATGGCCAGAAACAGAATCGCGAAGGCGTTGATGCGCAGCGGCACGACCATCATGGGCGCAACGGTGTCGGGAGTGGACTGCACCTGATGGAGGCTCCGCCACCATCGTACGCAGAAGTAGACCAGGGGAACGTCGACGAAGGCGACGATCGTCGCGATCGCTGTCCATGTCGCTCGCCTGCCGGCGTCGTGCACGAACGAGCGCAGCGCCAGGACGCCAGCGAACAGCAGGACCATGATCAGCGAGGTCGTCAAGCGGACATCCCAATCCCACCAGACTCCCCACGTGGCCCGTGCCCAGATGCTTCCCTGAACCAGAAGGAGTGCATTCAGGACGATGCCCACCTCCACGGCGGCTGTCGTAACGGCATCCCATTTGGGTCGGTGCGTCCACAGAGAGACGATGGCGAAGATGAAGGCGAGCGTATAGAGCAGCATGGCGTTCCACGCACAGGGTACGTGGACATACATGATGCGTTGTGTCTCGCCCATGTAGCGTTCGGCAGGGGCCACGAAGAGCCCTATGTAGCTGCCGACGAACAGCAGCAACAGGCCCAGGAGCCCCAGCCCTGAGTCCCATTTGAATTGGCGCGTCATATGCCCTCCTCGATAGCGTGGGGGAACAGCAGGCCACAGAGACTCGAGTAGATGATGGCGAAGCTCGCCAGCAGGGTGGCCCACGCGCTCACTTGTGACATGGGGTCACCCGTGAGAATCAGTGTGATGGACTTGACGGCTCCCATGAGCACCGGAATGACCAGGGGAAAGAGCAGCAGCGGAAGGAGCACATCCTGGCTCTGAAGACGGCTGGTCATGGCCGCGTATAGGGTTCCCGGAGCCGACAGGCCCGCCGCGGCCAGGGTCCACAAGCCGAGCAGCACTGCCAAGCCCTGGAGGTCCAGTTGAACGGAGTAGAGAATCAATGCGACCGGAGTCAGGACAGGTGCGAGCAGCATGAGAAACAGGGTGTTGCTCAGCGTCTTGCCGTAGTACAGGGCAATTGGATCGACCGGCAGCAGCAACAGGCCCTCGATCGCCCGCTGCTCCTGCTCGACCCGGAAGCTCTCCGACAGACCCAGAGTGGAGCTCAACAGCAGGGCCAGAACCAGGAATCCACCGGCCGCGGCACGCATCAAGGTGCTGTCCGGTCCGACCGCGAACGAGAAAAGCAGGAGGGTGACGACTCCGAACAGCAGGACGGAAATCAATCGGCCCTTGCCCCGCCATTCCAGGAGCAGGTCCTTGCGCACCACGGTCAGGGCTTGGCGGAACAGGCTCATGCGGTCGCACCCACGTGGTTCAGCAGATCGGCGCCGGTGCCCTGCCAGAGCATCTGACCTTGCTGCAGCAGTATCGCCCGGTCGCAGAGCTTCGACGAACGGGGCAGATTGTGGGAAGCCAAGACGACGGTCTTGCCTGCCGACCGGTAGCCTTCGATCCACTCTTCGATGAGGTTCTGACCCGAAGCGTCGAGAGCGGAGAAAGGCTCGTCCAGGAGCACGAGCTTGGGCTCTTCGAGCCGGGTGCGCAGCAGGGTGAGCCGTTTTCGCATGCCGGCCGAGAATCCGCCGACGGGGTAGTCCCTGCGATCTTGAAGGTCCACCTCACGCAGGAGATCGATGGCCTGTTCTTCGGACAGCTCCACGCCTCTGAGCCGGGTCCAGACCTGCAGCATTTCCAGAGCTGACAGTTGAGAGTACAAGTAGTTGTCGTGCCCCACCAGGGTGAGAGTCCGACGGCAGGCCAGCTTCTCCTGCTCTGGGTCCATGCCGTAGATCGACATGCTGCCCTGCGTGGGCTTGTACAGACCGGCGATGAGTCGCAGCAGCGTGGTCTTGCCCGATCCGTTGGCGCCGGCGAGGAGCAGCACCTCGCCAGGCTGGACTTCCAGATCACAGTGGGCCAGGGCCCACTGCCTGCCGAAGCGTTTGCCCAACCCTGTGGTCTGAACGGCAGGGATAGCTGTGTTGGCGGCGCGGGAAGGCATGGATTGGGCTGTGGCTGGTGGAACCCGGGTCGGGAATGGACAGAGCTGACGAGAACTACCCAGTCAGGACCCGTAGCGGGTAGGCTTCGGCCGCCAACTGTAACAGAATCCGCCGGATCCGTGACAGTAGCCGAAAGCGCCACGATTCATGTCATCGACGCCAAGGAAGTGTCGTACCATGAAGATCGTGGCGAGTAAGCGACTTTTGGCTCTGTGGTCTCTGACGCTGCTGTCGTGCAGCGGGAACCAGCCCCCAGAATCCACCGTCCAGGAATCCATGTGGGAGATCCCGAATCTGCAAGAGCGCGGCATGCTCCTGCTGGTCGAGGATCGGCGGCAATTCGACCCGTTCGCGGTGGAGACGACCCGACAAGCCGATCCCGAGCTTCGCGTCGAGCTTGCAGAGACCCTGGGCAGAGTGGGGGACTCTCGAGGGTTTTCGACCTTGGAGGAGCTCTTGGGGGATTCCGAGGCAAGGGTGCGCCGCTCGGCGGCCTTTGGGCTGGGGTTGCTGGGCGATCAGCGGGGTGAGAGTCCCCTGCTCAGAGCCGTGACGGACCCGGACCAGGCCACGGGGACAGAGGCGGTCGCGTCGCTGGCCGCTCTGGAGACTGACCTCCAGAAGGTGATCGCGGTGCTGCAGACCCTTCCCCCGGAGGAGACATGGCCGAGATTGCTGCCCTCGCTGTATAGATTTGCTGGCGAGAGTGCCTTGGCCATTGCGCGGCAAGGGCTCGAACTGGACCAGGCTGTGCTGAGGCGCATGGCCGCCTATGCTCTCGCCCGCGACCCGGTTCGAGCAACGGTTCCGCAACTCCGCCAGATTCTGCAAGATGCGGATCCGTGGATTCGCGGCTGGGGAGCTCGCGGCTTGGGGCAAGTAGGAGGCAGTCAGGATATAGGGCGGCTGAAGCCTCTCTTGAACGACACCACGACCCCCACGGTGCAGGCTCTCCGAGCCGCCAAGAGCCTGATCCAGCGTGGCGAGGTGGCTCCACCCGAGGACTGGATTCCGGAGCTCCTGAGGCTGATGGACCATTCTGATCCAGGAGTCTCCACGACCGCCATCGAAGCGGCCTCGGCATGGTTGCTCGACGAGACGTTGGCGGAAGCTCTGGTGGGGCTGGTCAAGTCCGGTAGCAGACGGCAGCAGGAAGTCGCCTTCCTGGCGCTCGCCGAGGGCGGTGATTCCCGCGGCGTCGCCCTGCTTCAGCCTCTGGCCCGAGATGCCGATCCCCGATGGAGGGCCCTCGCGGCGACTGCGGCTTCGGAGCTCGAGATGCACTCGACAGTGGTGGCTCTTCTCCAGGATCCGGCCAAGGAGGTTCGGCTCGCGGCCGTCACGGGAATAGCCAAGCTCGAAGCCGGAGCGGCTGGAAGCTCGATCGCGTCAGCGTTGTCCGACGAAGATCCAGCCGTGAGAGGCAGAGCTCTCGAGTGGGCGGCGGAATACCCGGAGATTTCGGTCGAGCAGCTGGAGAAGGCTCTGGCAGGTCCACCCCGGCAACCGGTGGAGTTGTATCTGAACGGCACGGCTGCCCTTCTGGCGAGGGCCCTCAACGAGCCTTTGGAGAGGGGGGAGATCGTAAGGATCCTCGAAGAGCTGGCCTCGAGGGCGGACTATCCGATTCGGGTGCAGGCGGGAATCGCACTGGAGGAGTTGGGCCGGCCCAGGCCTGCACCGGGCCCGGCGAGCGTCCGGCGGACCGCGGCGACCTATCGGGAGATGATTCGCCGTTCCGCCAGGCCTCGATTCGTAGAGATCAGTACCCTTAGGGGAGTCGCCAAGCTGGAGCTCGATTGTCCTCTCGCTCCGCTGACCTGTTTGAACTTTCTTCAGCTGGTCAACCAGGGTTTCTACGATGGCCTGGAGCTCCACCGCGTGGTGCCGGATTTCGTCGTTCAGGGAGGGGATCCTAGAGGCGACGGCTGGGGTGGTCCGGGGTATACGATCCGAGACGAGATCAATGCCAGCTCGTTCGGTGAAGGAGTGATCGGAATGGCGCTGGCCGGCCCGGACACAGGCGGGAGCCAGTTTTTCATCACTCTGTCCCCTCAGCCTCATCTCGATGCGTCCTTCACGGCGTTTGGACGTGTCATCGAAGGGTTCGACGTCTTGCTGCAGCTCGAGCAGGGAGCTCGCATCGAGCGCATGCGCGAGGTGCCAGGCCGGCGGTGAAGCCCTCCGCAAAGGGTCTCCCTGAACGAGTGGGGGCCGCGCGAGGGCTGGGGTAGACTCTCTTCGCCATGACGGTGAAGCGCCGCTTTCCCGGGATCATCGCCGGTCGCATCTGCACGAGTGTGGCCCTTCTCGCAGTCTCCATGTCGATGTTCCTGACAGAGCGTGCCCACGGATCGGAAGAGCCCGTGCTTGTGGGCGTCGTGACTCGGGCAGAAGTCGAACAAGCCATGCCTGACTGG
>JARFQS010000043.1 GCA_029287645.1 Thermoanaerobaculia bacterium
CGTAATAGACGATCTTGCAGTTGATCTCCTTCGCAGCGTAGTTGATGAAGGTCATTTCGCCTCAATCCGAATCAAGATGTCTAGGCCGACTCTCTTCGCGGACCTCCCGATCCTCTCTATCGCAGCCCCGCCAAGCCGGAGCTGGAAAGCACGAAGTCGAGTCCGTATCGCAGTCCCGACCTCGGGTCAGTCACCGAACAGGGAATCGATGTCCTCGTCCGTAATCTCGGAAAAGGGGCTTGTCTCGACCTGCCCTCCGGGCCCCCGACTCTCCTTCCGGTTCATGTCCTCGAAGATCTCGTCCATCTCGGCGCTCGCCCTCTTGACACGCAAACGAACGAGACCCAGCGAGGACCGCTCGTCGAAGATCACCAATAAGATGGCTCGCCGGGCGACGATGGAGATGTGAATATGATCTCTCTGCCCTTCGTGGAAGAGCACCGAGAACTCTCGCTCGCCGATCAGCTTCGCAAGCCCGTCGGTTGCTGCAACATTCCCTGCAGTCAACGAGGCGAGAGAAGTGGTGTCGAACTCATCCACGTCCCCTACCGCCGCAATCTGTTGACCATTCTTGTCGATCAGGAATACGGCCTTGGCGTTCGAGTCGTAGCGCAGACGCCGTAGCGCCTGTTCCAACCGCTCGAATTCCTCCTCGTAGACCTCGACGTAAGCTGTCGGCATGACTCGTCTCTCCGGGAGCAGCGCGAAAATATCACATAGCTGCCTTGAGCCCTTGAATCATCGATTTCAAGGCGTTCGTCTGTCAAGGCAATAGTCCATAGCTTCACTGTCCAACCTGACCGAAACCAGTGACCACGTAGCTACCGGATCGCTGGTCTTTTCGGAGCCTGATGACGCCGGCTCCCTCCGCCTCTTCCAGCATCTTCGAAAACGAAGAATAGCCGTGCTGGCTCTCGTTGAAGGACGGATGCTTGCGCTGAATCGCCTGCTTGACCACCGAGCCCCACAGAACCTGCTGATTCTCGCGCATCAGCGCCTGGATCGCCTCGACCAACAGGGTAAAGACCTCGACGCGACCTTCTTCGACATTCTCGAGCTGCGGTAGTGCCTCGGCTTCGCTACGCAGGGCCTCGAAGAAGAGGTACTCGTCGCAACAGTCGATCAGGGTCTTCGAGGCGGAGCCCTCCGACCCGACACCGATGACATGCCTGTTGTTCGCTTTGAGCTTCGACACCAGGGGTGTCAGGCCGGCGTCAGCAGAGACCAGGACAAAGGTGTCCAGGTGTTGCTTCGAATAGCAGAGCTCCATGGCGTCGACGGCGATTCTGATATCCACACCGCTCTTGCCCGAAGGCTGCTCCTGTGGGATATCGATGAGCTCCACTCCCGCCTGGTGGAAACCCCGCTTGGCCTCTCGGTGGCGATCCCAGTCCGCATACGCCTTCTTGATGATGATCTTGCCCTTGTCCAGAAGCCGCTCGAGAAGCAGATCGAAATCGAATTGCCCCGAGCCGCTTTCTCTCACGCCCAGTGCAGTGCTTTCCAAATCACAGATCACTGCCAGGCGGCGATCTTCGAGAGGCGGCCTGTCATTCTGGACGGTCCCGCTGTTCCTTCTCGCCTGAGAGCTTTTCCTGCCTCGTCTTCTTGGACGGGATGGCGAGGAGGATGCCTTCGACTCTTCGCCCTCGCGGCCGGCTCGCTGTGCCTGGCCTCCGCCCCGCGATCGGCGCCGGGAGGTCCTCTGTTGGCTCCGATCCGCCGACTTTTCAGGCGCCTTCGGCTCTCGACGAGGCTCTACCACTGGGTCGCCTGAAGGGGCTTTCTCCCCAGATCCTGCCTTGTTACTCGAACCTGTCTGTCTTTCATCGCCTACCGGCTCCTCAGCCGGCGGACGCAGCCACCACGGACTCACGTTTCCAATCCTCCGATCATCGATCTACACGGTACTGGCCTGGAGGTGCACACGTCGAGGCCACGATCCTAACACCCGCATCTCCATCACTCGTGAGCTGCTGATCCAGGCCGAGCCGGATCCCAGCCAGGGTAGGCCAGAAGATGCTCACGGCGCAGAAGCCGAATCAGGTGACCGACTCTTTCTTCAGCCGGTTCGACCTCCTCGCCAAACTCGCTCCGCATGGCTTCTACCACTTCTGCCACGCTGTGCTGACCGTCGACGAGGTGCCACAGGAAACTTCCTCGTTCGTCGAGCCGAATCTTTCGCATCGAAAGAAAGTAGCTGACCCTCTCACCGAGGCCGCGAAGACCTCGAACACTGGGTCGCGGCCTCTCGACGACAACTCGACCCTCGACCTCCCGCCAATCGGCCACGCGAAGAGGAGTCATCTCCAGGAGATTCTCACCGGCGAGAAGCTCGTGTTGGCTGGACCTGCGAATGGGTAGCTTCATGGCTCGTCGGAGCCGGTCCGCTTCACTCGCGCATCTTCTTTACCGGCATGTACACCAGCAGATAGGCGAGAGCCGGATACATGAGCAGACTCAGCCAGAACAGGGGAAACGTCCCAGACAGACTGCTTGCGATCTTCTCGTGGATGGCAATCAGCGGTGGATAGAAGTCCCCTCCGAGAACCAGGAAAGCCAATGCCACCGCCATCAAGGCCTCACCAGCAATGAAGCCTGAAGACAGCAAGATCCCGGTGTTCTCCGCCTTGGTTCTCTCCTCTTCGGTAGCGTCCTTGCGCTTGGCATACCACTCGAAGGCCGACTTGAGAAGGCCACCGACGAAGATCGCCGCGGTGGAATAGAACGGCAGGTACATTCCAACGGCGACCAGCATGGGCGAGGGAGAGCCGATCAGGATCAGCCCCACAGCCAGGAACATGCCGACGATGACCAACGGCCATGCCATCTCACCACCGACGATGCCATTGGCCATGAGAGCCATGAGCCCGGCCTGAGGCGCGGGCAATTCGGCGGAGCCAATCTCGTAGACCTTGTCGAGGGCCATCAGCGGAAAGGCCAGCACAGCTGCGGCGAAGATGACGCCGATGATCTCGCCGATCTCCATGCGCCAGGGTGTGCCGCCCAGAATGTGCCCGACCTTGAGGTCCTGCATCATGTCGCCCGCGATTCCAGCCGCACAGCAGACCACTCCGGCCACGCCCAGCACCGCAGCGACACCTTTAATCCCGGTCAGGCCCATCAGCACCATGAGCACCGCAGAGATCAACAGAGCGCTCAGGGTGAGCCCGGAGATCGGGTTGTTGGAGCTACCGATCAGCGCCACGAGGTAGCCAGCCACGGCCGCGAACAGGAAGCCGAGCACCACCATGACTACCGTCAGGACCGC
>JARFQS010000402.1 GCA_029287645.1 Thermoanaerobaculia bacterium
CGCAGGGACCGAGCCGTAGAATCGATCCTCCTGCGGAGACCGCGAATCGAGACCGCAGTCTCCCGGCTTGGAAGCTCGGTAAAGCGGTCAGAAACCGATGCGGCCCTGCCGGAACCAACTCGGCCGGACGTCATCGATCGGCCGAATGTCCTGGTCTACGTGGTCGATACGATGCGAGCCGACCACTTGGGTCTGTACGGCTATTCGCACGACATCTCGCCAGAAATCGACGAATTCGGCAGCCAGGCCTATGTCTTCGACCAGGCGATGGCCCAGACCTCCTGGACCAAGCCCGCCGTGGCGTCCATCTTCACCGGCCTGGGCACCACCGCCCATGGTGTCAACCACCGGGAGCATCGACTCCCGTCGAGGCTCCACACGATGGCCGAGCTGTTCTCCACCGCCTCGTATCGAACGGCCGCATTCACAACCAACGCCTACTTCTCCACCGACTCGGGGCTGCGGCAGGGATTCGATGAATTCAGACTGCAGCCGGCTCGTGCCAGTCGCGTGCATCAGCAGATCTTCGAGTGGCTGGACAGGCAGGATTTCGGGGAACCTTTCCTCCTCTACGTTCACACGATCGATCCCCACGCCCCCTACGACCCTCCAGAGAGCTTCCGTCGTGAGTTCGCTGCCGAGGTGGAAGACCCGGCCGCAGGCTCCTTCGAGCACATTCGTGGCCTAGCGTTCGGAGAGATACCGAGAACTCCACAGACCGATCAGTCGCTGATTCGTCTCTACGATGCCGAGATCGCCTACGCCGATCGGCAATTCGGCTTGCTACTGGACGACCTGCGACGACGTGGGCTCTACGACGAGATGCTGATCCTCTTCGTCTCGGATCATGGTGAGGGCTTCTACGAGCACGGAGTCCAGGGGCACGGCTGGGACTTGTACAGGGAATCCACACAGGTACCGATGATCCTCAAGCTACCTGGCAAGAGCTCCGGCCACCGGGTGAAAGCACTGGCTCAGCAGATCGACCTGCTGCCTACCCTCCTCGACCTTGCCGGCATCGAAATACCTGAAGTAATTCAGGGCCGAAGCCTCGTACCCCTCTTGCGGAGCGAGCCGGCCTCAGAGGCCGCACCCATCCCGATTCTTTCCTACCTCGATTACGAGGGAAGAAAAGGGATGAGCGTGATCTATGGACAGTGGAAGCTGATCGAGCCGCTCTCCAGCAGTTTCGCACCGAACCGAGAGCTCTACGACCGCCTCGCAGATCAGGAGGAGAAGACGGATCTGGCGGCCAAGTACCCGATCCTCGCCGGATACCTCGCCACCCTCGTACGACAACGGTTGCTGGAGCTCGAACGACTCCCGGAAGTCGAATCGATCGAATTCGACGATGAGACCCGACAGCAGCTGAGAGCCCTCGGCTACCTTGACTAAGGGCGTAAGGGCGTAGGGGCGTAGGGGGCCTAGGGGACGAGTCCGAACGCCTCAACCTCAGGCCCTCATAGATGGGCCAAAAGCAAGCCAGGCCGCCTCACCGTCGAGCCCTACACCCAACCTTTCTGCCGAAAGTCCTTCAGAGTCTCCGCCCAGATCTCCATCTCCTCGGGCAAACCCATGGAGAGTCGGTTGAAGGAGGGCAGCACCGGAAACGGTCGTCCGACGTGGAGTCCCCTGTCTCGCATGCGTCCGATGTACTCCCTGACATCGCCCTGAATTCGGTGCATCAGGAAGTTCGTATGGCTGGGCAGATACTCGAGCCCCAGCTCGTCGAGAGAGTTGCGGGTCATCGTCAGCGCCACCTCGTTGACCGCCCTGCCGCGGGCCTCCAGACCATCGTCCGCCAGCGAGGCCAGGCCAGCCGCCAGAGCCAGGCTGTTGGCGTTGTCCCAGGTGAGAAAATCTCGCAGGCGACCCGCCGTCTCGGGATGAGCCACGCCATAGCCGAGTCGCATACCTGCCATCCCATAGATCTTCGAGAAGGTGCGGGCCACGATCACGTTCGGGCGATCCTGGATCCACTTGATCGCCGACCAGTACCCTGGTGCCCCTACATACTCGAAATACGCCTCGTCCACGGCAAACTGGACGGTCTCCGGCGCCTCCTCGATCCAGGCATCGATCTCGGCACTGGCGGTGAGTGTGCCCGTCGGGTTGTTGGGATTGCAGAGATACACCACAGCGGGGCCGTTGCCCGCGGCAACCCTGTCTTTCATCTGCTGAATGTCGTGAGCGTAGCTGGAGGTCAGAGGTACCTTCTCGGTGGTGTAGGTCAGTGTCCGCTGGTAGAAGGAGATGGCCTCGAAGGTGGGGTCGGCCATCACCAGCGTTCCGTGCGTTGCGTCGGAGGCCTGCACGATGATCTGGAGGATCTCGGTCGAGCCGTTGCCGAGAACGATGTTGTCCGCCTTCACCCCCAGCCTCGCCGCGATGGCGCTGGCTAATTCCTCCCGCGCTGCATCGGGGTAGCGATTGGCTTCGGCGATTGCCCGCTCGACCGCCATGCGGGCGGAGGGTGAAAGACCCAGTGGATTCTCGTTGGAGTTCAAGCGAATGGCACTGGTGGACGGTGCTTCCTGTCCGGGAACCTGGGGCGCCGCCAGCGTCCTGCCTGGAAACGCCACCAACTGGCCCAGACCTGCTGCGCCCGCCGCTGCACCCGCTCTCAAGAAATCACGACGATCCATCTCCGAACTCCTCTAGTCTGCCTTGCGACCCGGGAGTGGGTCGAATCCCTCTCTGGAATCGAAGCCTCGGAACCAGGCCCCCGGTAGACCCCCAAGAGCCAACGGCCAGGATTCTCGCTTCGTCGGCAGTCTACCTCCCTGGTCGCAGAGTCGCCTCCTCTGCCAGCCCCAAGACCCCAGGACCCCGAGACCTCAGATCTTGTCTTCACTCCAGTTCGACGACGTCGGCCGCCCAGTGTCCTGTTGCCAGGTCCTCCATGACCACGACCACCCAAGTCTCCAGACCCAGAGATTCGATCCTGGTAGCGAAGACGGGCCAGGGCTCTTCCTCGGTGCCCTGCAGTATGTGATGGGTCGCCATGGGCAGCACATCGGGTGATGCGGTGGTGACCGTGACCCGCAAGAGCCGATCCTCTTGCCATCCATCGAGATCCGGCGGTTCTTCGAAGGCGGCCTGCAGAGTCCACTCCAACTCCTCGGGTGCCGACTGGATCACGAGATCCAGCTCGAGCTCGGTATCCGCAAAATCCCCGTCCAGCAGCCTGCGGGCGCGGGCCTCCGACACATCTTCTGGCGTCCCGAAGCGGGTCCACGCGGGCGAGACCAGGGCGGCCTTGTTCTCTGACCACTCGACGCTCGCGCTCAGAATCTCACCGGGTGGCGCGCCGACTTGCTGATAGGTCACTCGGAGGCGGCGGCCGAGATCCGTCGCAGATGCCACCAGTACCTCCTCATCCACTATCAGCTCTCCGGAGCTCTTTTGCGCGAGAATCTGTAGCGGCTCGAGCGGCTCCCAGAGGGCCGCCAGCGCTTCTGGATTCTCCACCTCGATCGACGGGTCGAGGACGGCAGCCTGAGCCAGGGCTTCGCGGGCCGCCTGCTCCTCTTCCTGAAGAGCCAGGGCCTCGCTGAGTCCCAGGTACGCCTGTGCCTGGCTCACCGCCGTTCGCGGGTCTCCCGCAAAGTGTACGAGGGCCTGCCGGAAAGATTCTTCGGCCTTCTCGGCCTCGCTCTTCTCGAGCTGCGCCAGCCCCAGCTCGACCAGGTTCTCGGCCTTGCGCTGCTTGCGCTGGTGCTCCCGGACGATTCTCAAGCCGATGATTCGCCCACCGGCCGGGCCGCTGACACGCCACTTGCCGATCCGCAGTCCGCCAACCAGGGGACTGGGACGCTCCGGAGCCACGAGAGGGTGAGTGATCCATCCATAGGCGCTGATGGCTCGAGCCGTCGTCGACACTAGATCTTCGACCCCGGGACCGATCTCCGAGACGGAAACCGCAGCCGCATCCGACGCTTCGCTCTCCGAACGCTCTCCTTCGATGGTCGACCACATGGAGTAGAAGCGGTCGGGAAGCAGGTCGAAACCATCACTCACAAGGAAGAGTGCCTTGCGGCTCCCCGCTGCGTCCTCATCCGTAAGATAGGTCAGCAACATATCGAGCCGACTGCGGACTCGTCGCACTTCCTCGGCGTTGAACGCCGCCCTGAGCTCTTCGGGCGTGTACTCCCCTGCCTCGTCATGCAGCGCCGTCAGGAAGGCGGACCTGAGAGTGGTCAGCTCATCTCGGCCTCTTTCGCTCTCCGCAAGCCTGGCCAGGGAGCTGGCCAGAGTCCCGGCCTCCCGGACTCCTCTCAGCAGATAGGTCGGCTGCTCAGCCGCGATGACGAGATCGACCGGCCCCAGCCGCACGAGATCTTCGAC
>JARFQS010000140.1 GCA_029287645.1 Thermoanaerobaculia bacterium
GTCATGGACGGTGCGACCGGAACGGGTCTCCAGAACGAGCACCTGACGGCTGACGACTTTGGCGGCGCGGAGCTCGAAGGCTGCAACGAAAACCTCTGCGTCACGCGTCCGGACGTCGTGCTGCGGCTGCATCAGCGCTACCTCGAAGCTGGTGCCGACATCGTGCAGACCAACAGCTTCGGCGGCACCCCATTGGTTCTGGACGAGTACGGCCTCGGCAGCCAGGCCCATGACCTGAATCGCGTGGCAGCCGAGCTGGCCCGGGAGGCCGTATGGCCCTTTTCCGAGCCCTCCAGGCCGCGATTCGTCTGCGGGTCCATGGGACCGACCACAAAGGCCATCTCGGTGACAGGAGGTGTGACCTTCCAGGAGCTCATCGAGCACTACCGCGTTCAGGCTCTTGGACTGATGGCTGGCGGTGCCGACTACCTGCTGCTCGAGACCTGCCAGGACACGAGGAACATCAAGGCGGGATGGGTGGCTCTCGAAGCGGCCTTCGGCCAGGCCGGCTGGCGCCTTCCCGTGGCGGTGTCGGTGACCATCGAGACCACCGGAACGATGCTGGCCGGACAGGATGCCGAGGCTCTGGCTGTCTCCCTCCTTCACGCCGACCTTCTCTACCTGGGCCTCAACTGCGCCACGGGGCCCGAGCTGATGACCGACTCCCTGAGGACCCTCTCCGAGCTGGCTCGCACCCGTATCGGCTGCGTGCCCAACGCCGGCCTGCCGAACGAGGATGGCGTCTATCTGGAGTCGCCCGACGACTTCAGACGGGTCTTTCAGCGCTTTCTCGACCACGGTTGGCTCAACATGGTGGGAGGCTGCTGCGGTACCACCAATGAGCACATCGCGGCCTTGGCGGACCTGGTGAGAGGAGTGAAGCCGAGAGCTCTGCCGCATCATCAACGCAGCTTCATCTCAGGTGTAGAGGCAGTCGAGTTGACCATCGACAACCGGCCGCTGTTCGTCGGTGAGCGGACCAACGTCCTGGGCAGCCGTAAGTTCAAGCGTCTGATCGCCGAGGGCGAGATCGAGGCGGCAGCCGAGATAGGCCGTGGGCAGGCGCGGGCGGGCGCTCAAGCCATCGACATCTGCATGCAGGACCCCGATCGCGACGAAGTCTCCGACATGGAGCGGTTCCTGGAGCAGCTCACCCGCATGGTGAAGGTGCCTCTGATGATCGACACCACGGATGCCGAGGTCATGGAGCAGGCGCTGACCTGGTGCCAGGGGAAGGCGGTCCTGAACTCGATCAATCTCGAGGAAGGTCCCACCCGCTTCGACCGCGTGATCCCCTTGGCACAGCGCTTCGGAGCCGCGGTCATCGTAGGGATGATCGACGAAACGGGTATGGCCGTGAGCGTAGAGCGCAAACTCGAGGTCGCCCGGCGCAGCTATCAGATCCTCACCGAGGAGATGGCCTTTCCGCCCGAAGACATCTGGTTCGATGCACTTGTGTTCCCATGCGGTACAGGGGACGAGAACTACATCGGGTCCGCGGCGACCACCATCGAAGGTGTGCGGCAGATCAAATCCGAGTTCCCGCTGGCCAGAACGGTGCTGGGGATCTCCAACGTGAGCTTCGGGCTGCCAGTGGCGGGAAGGGAAGTCCTGAATGCAGTGTTTCTCTACCACAACACCCAGGCGGGCCTCGACGCCGCTCTGGTCAACACCCAGCGCCTGGCGCGCTACGCCGACATCCCCGAGAAGGAGAGGCGCCTGGCCGAGTCCCTCATCTTCCTCGAATTGGGGGATGTAGACGCAAGCGAGAAGGCGGTCGCCGAGTTCACCGAGTATTTTCGTGACCAGGACTCGAGGGTGGTAGCCACACCCCGCGCCGAGCTGCCCCTCGACCAGCGCCTGGCGCGCTCGGTGGTCGAAGGCTCCAAGGAGGGGCTCGAGGAGGACCTGGCGGCAGCGCTCGAGGATTCTCGCTGGCCGGAGCCGCTGGACATCATCAATGGACCCCTCATGGAGGGAATGAGTGAGGTGGGGAGGCTCTTCAACGACAATCAACTCATCGTCGCCGAAGTGCTGCAGAGCGCCGAAGTCATGAAGGCTGCCGTAGGTTTCCTCGAGCCGCACATGGAGCGGGAGGAAGGCGCGTCAAGGGGCAAGATCCTCCTCGCGACGGTCAAAGGTGACGTCCACGACATCGGCAAGAACCTGGTCGACATCATCCTCTCCAACAACGGCTACGACGTCGTTAACCTGGGCATCAAGGTGCCCAGTGAACAGATCATCCAGGCGGTGGAGGAGCACCGGCCGGATGTGCTGGGCCTGTCGGGTCTGCTGGTGAAGAGTGCCCAGCAGATGGTGACCACGGCCGAAGATCTGTCGATCGCGAACATCGATACACCCCTCGTGGTCGGCGGTGCAGCTCTGACGCGCCGCTTCACCCACAAGAAGATCGCGGCCGTGTACGGGGGCTTCTCGACCTACGCCAAGGATGCGATGCATGGCCTCGCGCTGGTGCAGCGACTCACCGATCCGAGCGAACGACCCGAGCTCGAAGCCGAGGTCCGGGAGCTGATCTCCCGGGATCGGAAGGCGGAGGCTGCGCCGGCGCCCTTCGAAGCGATGGGCACCACCCGGAGCTCATCCGTGCGGACCGATCTTCCAGTCCCGGAACCGCCGCATCTGGACCGTATCGTGGAGGAGCTGGACCTGGACGAAGTCTGGCCTCTGGGAAATCCCCAGATGCTGTATGGCAAGCACCTGGGCCTGAAGGCCTCGGTCAAGCAGCTGGAGGCCAAGCACGATCCGAAGCTCGCGAAGCTGAAGGGAGTCGTCGCGGAGGTGCAGGAGGTGGCTCGTGCTGGTGCCATGAAGGCTCGGGCCGTCTGGCAGTTTTTTCCGGCCGAGAGCGACGGCAATCAGCTGCATCTGCTGGATCCGAAGTCCAAGAAGGATGTGGTGGTATGGAGCTTCCCTCGGCAGCGTGGAGCCGATGGCCTGGGTCTTCCGGACTACGTGTTGCCGGAGGGCGATCACGTAGCTCTTTTCGTTACGACTGCAGGCGGTGGAGTGATGGACCAGGTAAAGCGGTGGAAGGACGAGGGCGAGTTTCTGAAGAGCCACGCGCTGGCTGCTCTGGCTCTCGAGACCGCGGAAGCTGCCGCCGAGCTCGTGCACCGAAAGATGCGAGCCGCTTGGGGCTTCTCGGATGCCAAGGAGATGACGCTGCAGGACCTCTTTGCCGGCCGCTACCGGGGCAAGCGCTATAGCTTCGGCTATCCAGCCTGTCCCGACCTGGCCATGCAAAGGGAGCTGTTCGCGGCGCTGCGACCCGAGGAGATCGGGGTCCGACTCACCGAAGGCGACATGATGGAGCCTGAAGCCAGCGTTTCTGCTCTGGTCTTCCACCATCCGCAGGCACGCTATTTCGGGGTCTAGCCTCGAGCGAGGTAGGCTTGGCCTCGCGATGCACTTCGTCGACCTCCATTGTCATCTGCTACCCAGCATCGACGACGGCTCGAGCTCCATCGTCGAGACCGTCGAGATGCTGCGGGTCGCGCACCGCCGAGGAACGAGAGGTATCGTGGCCACACCGCACACTTTTCAGCCGATGTTCGCGGCCTTCAGCTCCATGGAGCTGATCGGGGCGTTCTCCCGCATGATGGAAGAGCTGAACGAGCTGTCCAGGCAGGAACAGTACTCCTTCTTGCAGGAGATGGACGTTCACCTCGGCGCGGAGAACTTCGCATCCGCTGAATTCCGCGAGGCGTTGGAGAAGCGCAAGGTCCTGACGCTCAATGGGAGTCGGTATCTTCTCGTGGAGTTTTCGTCGTTCATGCCTTTTCCGTTGATCGAGGCGGCGGTCGATCAGATCCTCGAGCACGAGCTGACTCCGGTGCTTGCCCATGTCGAGCGTTACGAGTTCTCCTATCAGCTGCCCGAAAGCCTGGATGATCTGAAGCGGCGGGGATGCGTGATTCAGATCAACGCCGAGGCGTTCGACAGGCGCCGCAACGGCGAGGTCATGGAGTTCGCGCTCTCGCTGGCCAGGAGGGGAGTCCTGGATGTTATCGCCTCGGACGGACACGATGTTCGAGGTCGGCCACCCGTGGTTCAGGGAGCGTTCGAGACCCTCAGGCGGGAGCTCCCGGAGGTGGCAGTCGAGACCTGGATGTCGGCGAATCCGTCACGGATTCTGGCCAATCAATCCCTGGAGACACCCGAGTGAGTGAAAACAGCGATTCCATTTGGTGGGTCTCCGGTCTGCGAGTCGCCACCGATCGGCCGCTCGTCGATGCCGAGCCCTGTGTCGACGATGTCGTGGATCTGCAGGTGCTGTTTCGGGCCGACCCTGGAAGCGAGGTCGAAAGGGGAGTCCTTTCCTCGGCCGACAGCTCAGGCGATTGGTTCAAGCTGATGGACGAGGCCGCAGCCCTGGCATGGATCCGTGCCGATGGCAGACTGGCACTCGTGGCGGAGGGCGAGGCACTGATCCAGGGCTTTGATGTCCTCGTCCGAAGAGTGGTACCGTTTGCCGCCGCCTTGCAGGATCGGGTTCTGCTTCATGCATCGGCAGTGTTGGCTGGAGACGGTGTTCGCGCCTTTATCGGGGCCCGCGGAGTTGGAAAATCGACGCTGGCGAAGCATCTGGGCCAACAGGCTCTGCCGGTTCTATCCGAAGAATTGCTGCATTGCATTCCCGCCGAGTCTGGAGTCCTGATTCCGGAGCTAAGACCAGGCCAGGCAGGAGAATCGCCCCGCCCTTTGGAGGCGGTCTACTTCCTCGAACGGATGCCGGGCCTGGAGGGAATCAAGCTCGAGGAGATGGCAGAAGAAGAGTGCTTCAAGCGTCTGCTCGAGCATGGGTTCGGAGAGCTGGGCGTACCTAAGATCTGGGCTGCGCAGTTCGAGCTCTACTCGATCATCTCCGAGAACTGCCGCGCCTACCGGTTGCAGGTCCCTGATTCGCTGGAGCGGCTCCCTGAGGCAGCAGAAACTCTGGCTCGAGCCTTCAAATCGGCCTGAGGCCGCCCCTCCGGGCTTTCTTGGCATTCCCGGTTGCCTGCTGCTCAGGACCTGGATCCGTGGACGCGGTCGTTCCTGACGCATAGCCAAGCGTCAATATTCGTCA
>JARFQS010000228.1 GCA_029287645.1 Thermoanaerobaculia bacterium
ACTACGGCGAAGTCGTCGGCAGCGTCAGATGTGTATAAGAGACAGCCGTCGATCTGCTCTTTCCCTGTGCTCGGCACCACTCTCTACATCAGGAGAACGCCTCTCGGATCGCAGCGCCCGTCGTTTGTCCGGGCGCCAACAATCCAGCGACCCCAGAAGCCGAGGCTGCTCTGTTTGACCGCGGTCATCTCTTTCTCCCCGACTTCGTATGCAACAGCGGGGGAGTCTTGGGCGGTACGATGGAGTTCGCCGGAATTTCTCTGGAGCAGACGACGACTCTCATCGAGGCGTGGATGAGGAAGACGATGTTGGATTTCTTGGCTCAGGCACAGCGCGGCGCGCGGACGGTTCGCTCGATAGCAGAGCCAGTCGCATTGAAGAGGCACAAAGCGGTAAGCGCTGCGTCCGAGAACCCAACCCTGCGCTCTCGGGTAATGGGCCTGGCTCTGGAGAGTCATCGCCGTGGCTGGCTACCAGAGTCGTGGGTGGGATCGCTGTCGAAGCCGTACTTTCGGAAGTCACTGGGACTATGATCGTTCGATGTCTGGGTGCTCATGGGGGGAGAGCCATTGAAATCCGACCAGAGTTTTGAAGAAGTTGTCGTTCAGCGGAGGTCGATTCGTCGATATCAGGACAGAGAGGTGCCCGAAGAGCTGATCGTCGAGCTGTTGGAGCTGGCGAAGCAGGCCCCGTCGTCGATGAACGGGCAGCCCTGGACCTTCGTAGTCATCCGAGACGCAGAGACCAAGAAGCGGATCAGCGAGCTCAAGAATCGATTCTGTCCTCCCGAAAAGCGCTCTTTCCGCGCCGAGTTCCTCTCCCAGGCACCCGTGATCCTCGTCGTGGGAGTGGAGAAGAGTCGGTCTTACGGCCGAGAGCTGGAGAACGGAGTTCTGGCGACCGGTTGGCTGCTGCTGGCAGCGCGGGAGAAGGGGCTCGGGAGCGTCTATATGTCGGCCTACCAGCCGCATGATCCTGGTCTCGCAGTCGAGATCGGCAAGCTCCTGCATCTTCCCGACGACGTCCAGGCGGTCACGATTCTGCCTCTGGGCTATCCCGATGAGACACCTTCGAAGAAGGAGCTACGTCCCCTGACAGGAATGCTGCATCATGAGTTCTATGGCGAATGAGTTTCTGAGCGGC
Source organism: Thermoanaerobaculia bacterium (assembly GCA_029287645.1). Lineage (GTDB taxonomy): Bacteria > Acidobacteriota > Thermoanaerobaculia > Multivoradales > JAHEKO01 > JAUVRX01. The sequence goes on from JARFQS010000228.1 coordinate 1,144, forward strand.
ATCGACAGAGATTGGAGTGCGGAACGAAGTGTGGTTCTGCGATACCGGAACTGTCTGCGTTTCGAGTCATCGGCTGGCGACGACGAGGAGCTCAAGAACCTCTTTCTGCGCACCAGCATCAGCGAGGGACTGCGGATCGCGCCGCTGCTCGTCTATCGCGACGTCGAGATCCTGGTTCTGGACGAGACCTCTCTCATGCGCACGCATACCTTGAAGTCGATCGACGGTGCGGTCTCCATAGCGAGATCCCTGCAGCGGGGGTATCGGAGGATCGCGTTCGAGTCGGGAGGCAACACGGGTACAGCGCTTACCGTGTACGGCAGCCGACTCGGACTGGAGACCTTTCTGGTCGTTCCCTCAGAGAACCTCAGCTTGTTGGACAGCACAGACTTCGCGGATCCCAATGCACATCTGATTGCGGTCCGCGATCGGGAGCACGTCAAGAAGGTGGCCAGCGAACTGCGAGAGCGTGAAGGGCTCCCGAAGGTGCCGCAGCCCGAGTGGCGTTTGGAAGCCTCCAATTTCATCGGGAGCTTCCTACTCGAAGCCATGCTCGAAGGTATGCGGATCGACTGTCTCGTACAGACCATCAGCGCCGCCTTCGCCCCTATCGGGATCTTTCGAGTACTGCGTCAGAAGCGCTCGGAGCTTCACCGTCTACCGAGGTTTCTGGGGGTTCAGCAGGCTCCGAACTGTCCGATGTACCAGGTCCTGAAAGGAGACGAGGCTGCTGGGGAGGTGAGCACTGGCGATCAGCTCCTGACCCGCGTGATGTACGATTCGACCCCACAGACCTACGGCACCGTGGATGAGCTGCGTCGGATCCTCGAGGAGACGGAAGGAGATCTGGTGCTGGTGGATTCGAGAGATTTCGATCGCCTTCTGGGTGGAGATTTCGGCGGTGCGGGAATTCTGGACGTACTTGCAGCCGCCGGGGTGGACATCTTTGTTCGCGAAGGAGAGATCGTGGAGACGACCGGTCTGTTGGCTCTTACCGGAGCCCTGAAGGAGATTGCCGCCGGCCGGGTAGCGGCGGGCAGCCGCCTCCTGGTCTGTCTGACGAGTGGAACAGGCAGACCCGACGGAAAAGCGGTACCAGAGCTGTGGATCGAAGAGGAAGAAGAGGAAGGATGACCAGAGAGTCGCGGCACCTCAAGCGCCCTGTTCTTCTGCGAGATTCGACTCTGCGTGAGGCGATGGACACCCCCGGAGTGTGGTTCGATGCTGGGGCACGGAGGCGAGTGGCTGGACTGTTGCAGCAGATCGGAGTCCAAGAGGCGGAGGTCGTCGCTCCGGCCCGGATTGCGGACGACCTCGAGGCGATTCGACCCCTTCGGGACGCGGGTGTCGAGTTGCGACTCACTGGTTTGATCTACACGACTTCGCCTGATTTCGACGACGAAGTGGAGCGGGCAGCGGAGCTTCTCGATCGAGTGGACTTGCTCGTTCCCTTGTCGACAAGGCGGCCACCGGCGTCGCGTCCAGGAAAGGTCTCTCTCATGCTGGCGTCCCTAGAAAGGGCCCTCCAGGCCTTCCCCGCTGTCGGAGTCGGATTTCCCCACGCCAGTCAGACGGAGGAGGACTTCGTCATCGATATCGCCAAACAAGCGGACGGTGCCGGCGCGGAGCGGATCCTCTTCTATGACACCAACGGAAGTGCCCAGCCCTTTGGCGTTCACCAGATCATCAAGCGACTCGTCGGCGAGCTGGAGGCGGGACTGATCTTCCATGGGCACGACGACCTGGGGCTGGCCACCGCAAATTCTCTGGCAGCTGTTCTGTCGGGTGCCGTCGGCCTCGACGTCACTATCAATGGACTGGGAGACCGGGCGGGCAACGCGAGTCTCGAGCAGCTGGCTGTGCTGCTCGAGCGTGAAGGCTTCGACACCGGAATCGACTTGTCACAGTTGCGCTTCGCCTCCGAGCTGGTAGCTGAAGAGAGCGGCATTCCCGTATCGGGCCTGGCTCCGGTGGTGGGCGACTTCGCGTTCGAGCACAAGTCTCCGAGTCACCTGGCCGAGCCCTCCGAATTCGAGGCGTTCGAGCCGGAGCTGGTAGGCGGAGAGCGCCGTCTCCAGGAGGCCATCGCAGGGACTTCCGAGCCCGAGGAGCTGGAGGACTGAACGGAAGCGCCATGGATATCGTACTTTTCAATCCAGCGCCGAGGGCCGGAAAGCAAGTGCAACGGAGGGTAGAGCTTCCCTTGAGCCTGCTGTGCACGGCCACGCCGCTGGATAGCCTCGGCTACCGCATCCAGATCATCGACGAGTTCGCGAATCCAGAGTGGAAGCAGGAGCTGTTGGCTGGCCTCGACGAACGACCGATCTGCTTCGGGGTGACCTGCATGACGGGACCGCAGATCTGGCATGCGCTCGAGGGGTGCAGGTTGGTGCGCGAGCGCCATCCGGACGTGCCGATCGTCTGGGGAGGAGTGCACGCCAGCCTGATGCCCCAGCAGACCCTGTCCCATCCCCTGGTGGACATCGTCGTGGTGGGCGAAGGGGAGGAGACGTTCCTGGAGCTGGTCAAGGCTCTGGAGTCAGGAACACCGCTGAGTCGGGTCGCAGGCATCTGGTTCAAGGACGATGGGGGGAACTTTGAGACTCCCGACAGGGACCGCGATGGCGAGGCCTCGATTCTCCCCGTACTGGGCTCCGAGTCCGACAGCTCGTGTGCTAAGTCCACGATGGAGCCCAACGGCTACCGCTGGACCGGCGAGCGCCCGTTCGTGAGCCTGGACGAGCAGGCGCCTCTCGCCTATCACCTGATCGACATGAACCGCTACCGGCGGCGGCTCTTCGGTATCTGTCTCTTATACACATCTGACGCTGCC
>JARFQS010000234.1 GCA_029287645.1 Thermoanaerobaculia bacterium
AAGGTATGATTGACTCGAGCCTCGCTACGAGCAGGAGAATCGTAGGCATGAGCAACACCATCAAGCTGATCCTGGCTATCGCCATTCCGTTGGCCGTCGGCGGCCTGTCGGGCTTTGCGACGGCACGGGGAGTCGAGACCTGGTACCCGACGCTGGCCTAACCCTCCTTCAACCCTCCGGCGTGGGTGTTCGGACCCACCTGGACGGTGCTCTACATCCTGATGGGTGTCGCACTGTTTCTGGTGTGGCAGCAGGGCCTGAATACGCAGGGCGTCAGACTTGCGCTCTTCGTCTTCGGCGTCCAGCTCATGCTGAACGCTCTGTGGTCGATCATCTTCTTCCGCATGCAGTCGCCGGGATGGGCGTTCGCCGAGATCATTCTGCTGTGGATTGCGATCATCGCCACGCTGTGGGCCTTCTGGAGGGTCATGCCGGCCGCAGGCTGGCTCCTCGTGCCGTACCTGGCGTGGGTGAGCTTCGCCGCGGTGCTCAACGGCTCGATCTGGTTCCTCAACAGGTGAAGCCGAGACCCTTCTCCTCCGAGGAGCGCAACCCGCGATGAGCATCTCGACATTCCTCAAGCTCTATGCAGTTGCGTTGACGAGCTTCATGGTGATCGATCTGCTCTGGCTCGGCGTCCTGGCGCGCTCGTTCTACCGGTCGCAGCTCGGGCACCTCATGCGAGCCGACGTCAACTGGGCCGCGGCCGTGGGCTTTTACCTCGTCTTTGTCCTCGGCATCGTCGTGCTGGTGGTGTGGCCGGCGATGGAGCGCGAGAGTCTGGGCCAGGCTCTTCTCCTCGGCGCACTCTTCGGGCTCGTCACATACGCCGCCTACGACCTCACCAACCTCGCGACTCTCGAAGGGTTCCCGGTGCGAATGGTCGTTGTCGACATGATCTGGGGCATGGCCCTGTGCACCGGAATCAGTGCCATCACGTATCTGGCATCGACACGAATGGTCTGACTTGTTGTTATTAGCAAAGGAATGGGCGATCAGCTCCAGTCGGGCTGCATCCTGGCGGACCGGCCGCCTGGCCATTCGGCGGAATCATGGTCATGAAGAGCAGCTCTAGAGGTCAGCGTTTCGAGCCTCGGCCACTGAGCTCGCTCCGCGCCAGGGTCGATCGCCTGCTGCTGCTGCTTCCCGATCAGCTTCACAGGGTCTATCTGAGCGCCTCGGGACTGGACCGTTCCACCGACGCGGTGCTGCAGGTGGAGCTCATCGAAGACTTCACGCACGTTCCGAGTCATCAGCAGCGCACAGCACTGTTTCTTTCAGCCATGCGCCACTTCGCTGTGGAGATCGAGAGAGCCGGGTGGCGCAGTGTCTATTTGCGCCTCGAAGACCGGCGCAACGACGGCAGCCTCAGAACACAACTGAAGCGTGCTTGTGACCGGTTGAGCCCCAGGCAGTTGGTTGTCTTCAGACCCGGGGACTTCCGCACCTTCCAAGCTCTCGAAGAGACGGCGGAGAGCCTGGGCGTGGAGCTCGAACTGCTCGAGGACCCGCACTTTCTCGTCGAGCCGGCGGAGTTCGAGGACTGGGCCGCGGGCCGCAAGACGTTGGTGATGGATCACTTCTACCGCAGGATGCGACGCCGGTTGGGAGTGCTCTTGACCGACGAGGGGAAGCCGGAGGGCGGCGCCTGGAACTTCGACTCGGACAATCGGAAGAGCCTCGGCAAGCAGGCTCCCCAAGCTCCGCCTCGGTTTCGCTGCAAACCAGATGCGGTGACACGGCAGGTTCTCGAGCTCGTGGAACAGCGTTTTCGAGGCGCTCCCGGCCAGCTCGTGGGTTTCGCATGGCCCGTCACTCGGTCGCAAGCCCTGCGTGCGCTTCGGCACTTCATCCGGTACGGCCTGGCCTCATTCGGCGACTATCAGGACGCCATGAAGAGCGGTGAGCCCTGGCTCTTTCACTCGCTGCTGTCACCGGCGCTCAACCTGAAGCTGCTCGACCCGCGCGAATGCGTAGAGAAGGCGCTCGAGGCCTATCGAGAAGGTGCAGCTCCTCTGAACTCGGTCGAGGGCTTCATCCGCCAGATCATCGGCTGGCGAGAGTTCATCCGGGGGGTCTACTGGCGGGAGGGTCCCTCCTACTCTGGCCGCAATCACTTCAAGGAGACCGGGAGGCTGCCCGAGTTCTACTGGACCGGAGAGACCGAGTTGAAGTGCGCTGAGCAGGCCCTCGATCAGGTGCTGGAGCACGGCTACGGGCATCACATCCAGCGCCTGATGGTCACGGGCAATCTGGCGCTGGTCGCCGGAGTCGATCCGAGTGAGATCAGTGATTGGTATCTGGGCATGTACGTCGACGCCCTGGATTGGGTGACCCTGCCGAACACACTGGGCATGGTGATGTACGCCGACGGCGGCGTCGTCGGGAGCAAGCCGTATGCCGCTTCCGGGCGTTATATCGATCGGATGAGCGACTATTGCGGCGACTGTCGCTTCGACCCCAGCGTGCGGACCGGCGAGCGGGCATGCCCGGTGACGACCTTTTACTGGGACTTCTTGGATCGGAATCGCGACCTGCTCCAAGAGGTGCCCCGCATGAGCTTCTCGATGAGGAATCTGGAACGGCTCTCCAGAGCGGAGCTCGAAGGGATCCGAAGCCAGGCGATGTCTCTGCGGCGGCGATGGGGCATGGAGTCCTAGCCGTTTCGAGGAGGAGATGACGAAAGGGGTCAGACTCTACAAGCTCGGGCGAGTGATAGCTTTGTGCGTTCTGAGATTGTGATCCACCTAGACCACGCAGAGCGGCGGTCCGTTGCGGGCCGCTGCGCGTTCGATGCCCTTTGACTGAATCAGACGCCGGGAGGAAACCACCGTGGACAAGCAGACGTTGATCGAGCACTTGAACCAGGACCTTGCGGGGGAGCTCTCCGCCATCATTCAGTACATCAGCTACGCTGCGAAAGCGACCGGACCCTATCGGCCGCAATTGTCGGCCTTCTTCCTGGAGGAGGTGGCGGACGAGCAGCTTCATGCGCAGTTTCTAGCCAACAAGATCGTCGCCCTCGGTGGGGAGCCGACGACGGTCCCGGAGCCTGTGCCGGCCGCGAGCTCGAATCGTGAAATGCTGGAGGCCGTTCTGGCAGCTGAGCGCAAGGCGCTCGCGGACTACACACAGCGGGCTCAAGAGGCCGACGAGTTTGGCGACAAGGGCCTGGCGGTTCAGCTCGAGGACATGGTGCGCGACGAGAGCAGCCACGCCGAGGAGACCGAGCGGATCCTCACCGACTGGCCGCTCTAGGGGGCTGTCTTGGTACCCGAGATCCGAGTCCTCACGAAGAACGGCGCTGCGGCTCGCGGTGGTGGCGAGTACGTCCTCTATTGGATGATCGCCAGCCGCCGCACACGCTGGAATTTCGCGATGGATCGGGCTGTCGAGTGGGCGAACGAGCTCGGCAAGCCGTTGGTGGTATTCGAAGCCCTACGCTCAGACTACCCCTGGGCGAGTGACCGCTTCCACCGTTTCATCCTCGACGGAATGCGGGACAACGAGGCGGCCCTGAAGGGCTCCGGGATCGGCTACTACCCTTATGTCGAGCCCGAAAAGGGCGCCAGCAAGGGGCTCCTGGCCGCGCTCGCCGAGCGTGCCGCCGTCGTCGTGACCGACGAGTTTCCGTGCTTCTTCCTGCCGAGCATGGTCGAGAGGACGGCCGGGCGGCTCGACGTCAAGCTCGAAGCGGTCGACTCGAACGGTTTGCTGCCTTTGGCGGCTGCCGATCGGGCCTTCCAACGGGCTTTCGATTTCCGCCGCTTTCTGCAGCGAGAATTGCCGAACCATCTGGCCGACTTTCCGCGCCAAAGCGTCCAGCAGGGGAGCAACCTGGAACCCTTTCACGGCGTCGATCCGGCCATCAGCCAGCGCTGGGCCAGGGCCTCGGCGAAGGTGCTGGAGCGGTCCGCCCCTTTGAGCGAGCTGCCGATCGACCCCTCGGTGGCGCCGGTGGCCGAGTCAGGCGGTTACGAGGCGGCGCAGCGGACCCTCCGCCGCTTCCTCGACGATCGGCTGGATCGCTATGGTGCCGAGCGCAACGACCCGGACGCCCATGTC
>JARFQS010000270.1 GCA_029287645.1 Thermoanaerobaculia bacterium
ACGACGGGCGAGGGCGACTCCTCCACCACCTTTTGGTGTCTTCGCTGCAGGGAGCACTCTCGCTCGCCGAGAGCGACGACCTTGCCATGCTCATCGCCAAGGATCTGAACCTCGACATGACGCGGCTGCTCGATGTACTTCTCGATGTAGACGGTGTCGTTACCGAAGCTGGCGCCGGCCTCGGAGCGTGCAGCTCGGTAGGAGGCTTCCAGCTCGCCGGGCTCGAGGACCAGTCGCATCCCCTTGCCACCTCCCCCGGCAGAGGCTTTCAACATGACCGGGTACCCGATCTCCTCCGCGAAGGAGGCCGCCTCGTCGAACGTCTCGAGAACCTCGGTGCCACCGGGTACGATCGGCACCCCGGCTTCCGTGATCAGGAGACGGCTCTCGATCTTCGAGCCCATGGCGGCAATGGCGCTCGCGGGAGGCCCGATGAAGCAGACCCCGGCCTCGTCGCACATCTCGGCAAACTCCGAATTCTCGGCCAGGAATCCGTACCCAGGGTGTATCGCATCGGCCCCAATAGTCCGCGCCAACTCGACGATCGCCGGTCCCTGCAGGTAGCTGTCGCGTGAAGGCGCTGGACCGATCCGATGAGCCTCGTCAGCCAAGAGCACAGGCAATCCCTGACGATCGGCATCAGAGTAGATGACAGCGCTTCGAATACCTTCCTCGCGCAGCGCTCGAATGACGCGAACGGCGATCTCGCCGCGATTGGCCACCAGGACCTTCTTGAACTCCCGAAAGGCTGTCGATTGCGTCATGACAGTGAGTCGATACTCGAGGTTGGGGGACCCGAATTCATACCATGTGGCCCGCGGACCGGAGGGGCGCCTGCATGGACGGCGAAGGCATCTTAGCAGGCCCGCCGCACCCTCCACGCCAACCCGATCAAGGCCACCAGAGCTGCCAGCGCTACGAAGCTCGAGACCCATAGGGGTCGCCGATCGATCCACACCCTGACCCTGTGGGAGCCCGCGGCGAGATCGATACCGAGCCGATGAATGTTGGCGGCGACGATGGGCACCTGCTGTCCATCCACGGTGGCACGATACAGAGGCAGGAAGGCGCGCTGGACGACCAGGGCGCCAGGCGCCTGCGACTCGGTGAGCACCTCGAGCTCTTCAGGGCCCGACTCGAGGACGGTAACAGCGCCGTTCGGGCCATCGAGCTCTTCGCCACCTTCTGGTAACACAGCCGTGCGGCTCGGATCGAAGTCATCAGAGACCATCCACGTGAGGGCCGCGTTCAAGTGGGGCGCACGAAGCACTCGGCCGACCAGCTGTACAGCCGGAGCCTGGCGCATCAGCTTGTAGACGTAGATGTCGCCGCCGGTGGATGGCTCCCGCCGAACGAGCTCCACCTCGAGGCCCGCCGCCGGATCCAGCTCACGATCGACCAGAAGATACTCCACTCCAGACGCGGCCAGGATGCGGACCCGATTCAGGTCCGACTGATGATGGAGGGTGAATTCGGTGACTCTCGTCAGGAACGAGTCGAGCCCCTCTGGAGAGATACTGAACTCGTAGCGTCGCCCCCGCATGATCCCCGCCACAGGATAGAGCTCGTGGAACGTCTGACGTTGAAGGTTGAGGATACGCTGGTCCGGATACTCCCCCAGCGGAATGGTGCTTTCTCCGAAGGCGCCCCCTGCCTTGCCATGCATGACCACGGCCCCCTCGGGCACCACCTCCAACAGAGGGGAAGGCTCCTGCAAGGCGGCCACCTCGTCCTGAGCCAGCGCAGGCCTCAGTACCAGGAACTGAAAGCCCAGGAAGAGAGCCAGCAGGGCAGCCCCGGCCACCGATGGCCACTTCCCGGCCAACCGCCACAGGAAGCCGACCAACAGCAACGCCAGCATGGACAGGAAGCACATTCCAGCCCAGCGGACTCTCTCGTGATCCACCAGATCATCCGAGAATGTATCGGGCACCAGCCTGCGAATACGCTCATTGACCGGACCCGAAAAGAGAGTCAGAGATAGCCAGGTCAAGGCGTACAAGAGAGTGAGTCCGGTCAGAATCCAGCGGTCCAAGGGCCCGCGTTGGTCGCGATCCAGGAACCGCTCGAATCCGAGAGCGCACAGGACGGCGCTCCCAACGGCAATGAGAAGCCAGAACTTCACTGGCAGGCGGAGGAGTGATGCTCCGGGCAGCTGCCACAAGAGGCCCATGAGCGGATTGAATTTCCCGAGGACCAGAAACAGGCCCAACCCCACCATGGTCCACGCCCACCATGCAGACCTTTGCCTGGGCTTGCCGCTGACACCGATCAGGGTGAGGGCGACCACGCCGGGGCTCAGGGTCATGAAGAGCGGGAGATGATTCGAGTAGAACCGCTTACCCCAGAACGTCAGGTCCGGCTGCCCGAAAAAGAAGGGCACCAGCAACTCGATCGAGGTCACCGGATCCCAGCTGGCGACCGTGGCCTGCTGAAACGTGAAGCCCCAATGTCCCCGGAACGTCAGGGGCAGAATCCGTACGAACTCCACGAGCTGGGGCAGAGCCATGAGAGTTCCCAGTCCCAGAGCGGTCATCGACCAGGGCCAGCGAATCCCCCTGAATCCCCAGCGAAAGACAGCTGCCGACAGCGCCAGAAACAAGGCTGCGGCGGCGGTCATGGGATCTCCACTCAGAAGCAGGAGCGTCCAGATTCCCGCCACCGCCACGAGTCGTGAGGCGCGCAGGGTCGGAGCCGAGAGCTCGATCATCGCCGCGACCAGGGCCGGCGTGAGAGCCACCCCTGCCACCAGGTTGTAGAGGTTCAGAGTCGAAAGGAAATAGCCCCCGCCTGCGAAGCACACGCCGGCGGCCCATGCCGACTCCTTTCGAAACCCCCAGCTTCTCGCCAGCCAATAGCCGCTGAAGGGGGCCAGCAACAAATGCAGCCAGAAGTGAGCGTTGAGGGCCCAGAAGGT
>JARFQS010000322.1 GCA_029287645.1 Thermoanaerobaculia bacterium
GCATGGCAGGAGGTGGAAGAGCTGGTGGCAGATCAGCGGCTCGAGGCCGCTTTCACGAAGGCATCCCAGATCCTGGCGGCCGCCCAACAGGCAGATCTCGAGGAGGAGTGGACGAGGGGCCTGATCGAGTGCGCGACCCTACGCCTCGCTCTGCACGGCTTCGAGGAGGCTGTGCGACTCCTCCGAGATGAGCCGTGGCCTTCAACCTCGATCCACAACTCGCTTCTGCAGCTGTTCTACGCGAACACGCTCGCCGCCTATCTGCGGACCTACTCGTGGGAGATCGAGGGCAGAGAGCGAGTTGTCCTCGAAGGCGATGTGGATCTGAAGAAGTGGACGAAGAGGCAGATCGTGGAGGAAGCCAACGACGCTTTCCTATCCGTCTGGAGCTTGAGAGAGGAGTGGGGTACCGAGCCCATCGGGGCTTGGGGAGCCTACCTCGAGCAGAACAACTATCCTCCGAGGATTCGCGGCACCCTGAGAGACGTGGTGACCTATCTGTGGGTCGAGATGTTGAACAACACGACCTACTGGACCGTTTCGGAGCACAGCCAGATCTACCGCTTGCCCCTCGACGAGCTCCTGGAAGGCGACTCGGAGGCTCTTCTCGAAGGGCTCGACAGTCCAAGTCGACACCCACTCTTGAAGACCGCAGCCCTCCTGGCTGATCTCGAAGCCTGGCACCAGGTCGAGACGAGGCCCGAGGCGGCCTTCGAGGCGCGGCTCGAGAGGCTGAGACGACTCCAGATCGCCTTCTCCCCTTCACAGTTCGCAGCCGAGCGAAGCGAGGTTCGCGAGAATCTGCGTCTCCACTTGAACAGCCTGGGCCGCAAGTACCCCTGGTGGTCCATGGGTATGTCTCAGCTCGCAGAGTTCCACCGCGCAGAGGATGCTCCGGATGCCCTCGTCGACGCGAGAAGCGTAGCCCTGGAAGGGGCCAGATTCCACCGGCAATCGATCGGTGCGCAACGGTGCCGGTCCATCGTGAATCAGATCGAAGCCCCCGATTACTCGCTGATCGCCATGCAGAGCGATGGTCCGGGTCGACGCTCGATTCAGGTCAGTCACCGCAACCTGGCCGCCCTGCACTTCCGTGCCTACAGGCGTGATCTCCTGGAGGTCCTGGAATCGAGCCGGGATTACAACCTGCTGCCCAGTCACCGCGAAGTGGAACAGATCGTGAATCGCCAGGATCCGGTATCGGAGTGGACGATCGAGCTGCCGGAGACTCCCGACTTTCGGTCTCATTTCACCTACGTGACGCCTCCGATGGAAGAGCCGGGCCTATACGTCGTGGTGGCGTCGGCCCGAGAGGACCATCGCGACTCCTCCAATCGGCGCCTGGCGCTGAATCTGCTGATCACGGACCTCGTGCTGCTGTCGCGACACCAGAACGACACCATGGACGTGACGGTCCACTCGGGTGCCAATGGAGAGCGGCGAGCCGGCGTCGAGGTGGTGCTCTATCGTTTCGACTACAAACGAGGTCATCGCAGAGTCGCGTCGCGAACCAGCGACAGCGCAGGTAGGGCCAGATTCAGTGTCGGGAACGGATGGTCCGACAGCTACTTTCTGGTTGCGCGACAGGGTGACGACCTGGCTCTGGACGCAAAACGGTTCAGGTTGGGTCGGCGAAGCCGCCAGCACGCTTCGAACACCGCACTGATCTACACGGACCGCAGCGTCTACCGGCCCCTGCAGAGGGTCCTCTGGAAGATCGTGGGTTATCGGCGCGACAAGAATGGGGACAGCTTTCAGACTCTGCTTGACCATCGATTGACGGTCGAGCTGCTCGATGCCAACCGGGAGCTCGTCGAAACCGTGCCGGTCGAAACGAATCGATTCGGGACCGCCTCGGGCGAGTTCACCATCCCTGCGGGGCGCCATTTGGGCAGCTGGGAGATCCGAACCTCGCTTGGTGGCGGGAGTCGGGTGAGGGTCGAAGAGTACAAACGACCGACGTTCGAAGTCGAGCTACTGGAGCCTCGAGAGCCGGTCCGTTTGAATCGCCCAGCCTCGTTGACCGGTGAGGCACACTATTACTTCGGGTTGCCGGTGGTCACGGGTGAGGTGGCCTGGCATGTCGAGCGTGTTCCCGTGTTTCCTCACTGGCGTTACGGGTACAGGCCCCAGCCCGCAGGGTCCCCCGAAACGATCGCCTCCGGGACTTCGGAGCTCGATGCGGAAGGTCGGTTCGAGATCTCGTTCCTACCGGCGGCCGATGAGAGGCTGAGCGACACGGCGGGCCTCTCCTACCGATACAAGTTGACCTCCACGGTCACCGACGAGGGGGGTGAGACCCGTTCGGCTGAGCGCGTCTTCCGCTTGGGGTTCGTTGCCGTCGAGGCCACCGTCGAGACCGGGAAGGTCTTCTTTACGGAAGCAGACGACATCGAGTTCCTCCTGATGCGGACGGATCTGAACGGCGTCGGGCGGGAAGGCCAGGCTGAATGGAGGCTGACCAGGGTCGAGCAGCCAGCTGCAACTTCGACACCTGCTGAAACTCCTCTCCAGGTTTCTCCGGGCGATGAAGCAGAATTCCGAACCCCGGGTGATCTGCTGCGCCCGCGCTGGGCTACGAACTACTCTGCCGAAGCCACGATGGCCACATGGCTCGATGGCGAGGAGGTCCGTCGGGGCACGGTCGACCACGAACAAGATGGGTCGGCCAACGTGGTGCTGGACAAGCTGCCCACGGGGGCCTATCGGCTCCACTACAGGACGCTGGACGAGTTCGGCTCCGCCTTCGAGACGCACTCGCAGTTCCTGGTCGTGGGAGATGCCGTCGAGAGGTTGGAGCTGCCAGCGATTCTCCTGCCCCAGAGTCGAAGCGCGACGGTAGGAGAGACACTGAAGGTCCTGGTCCATTCCGGGATGAAGGATCAGAACCTGTTGCTGGAGTTGCAGAGTGCAGGCGAGACGATCGAGCGGCGACAGCTTCGCTCCGGTCCGGGACCGGTCGTGCTGGAATTTCCTGTGGACAACTCCCGGCGGGGTGGCTTCAGTTTCGTCCTGTCGACCCTGATCGACTACCAGTTCGTCAGCCTGAGCGAATCGATCTGGGTGCCCTGGGAGGACCGAGAGCTGCAGCTGGAGTTCAGTAGCTTTCGGGATCACTTGCGGCCTGGTAATCGGGAGACGTGGCGGATCAAGGTCAGCTCGTTCGATGGACGGCGTCTCGAGCGCGGAGCTGCAGAGGTGCTGGCCTACATGTACGACCGCAGCCTGGACCTCTTCGCGCCGCACCACCCACCGTCGAGTCTCTCGCTGTACCCGACGCGCACTGGCACGACACCGCTGCAGACGAGCCTCGGCCACGCTGGGGCCGCCTGGCGATCGGATCGCGGCTTCGTAAAGCACTCCGGGTATCCGCACCTGCACGGCGACAGGCTCCGGTACCTGGACAGCTACGGAATCGGCGGCCTCGGCAGAGGGCGTGGCTGGGCGCTGGAGTCCGTCGCCGATCAGGCGAGGGTCGAGGAGTCGACGGTGGCGAATGTGGTACCCGCAGCGGCCCGCGCACCAGAAGACGCACCGGGGCAGCGGGAGGAGGTCGAGCTCAGAAGCGAGTTTTCCGAAACGGCCTTCTGGGAGCCTCATTTGGTGGTGGAGGATGAGGGAACTGTCTCGTTCGAGTTCACGGTGCCGGATTCGGTGACCGAGTGGAATGTCTGGCTGCACGCTCTGACGCGGGATCTGAGGGGCGGCTCGATCGATCGACAGGTTCGGACCGTCAAAGAGCTCATGGTACGCCCGTATCTACCGCGGTTCCTGCGCGAAGGAGACCGAGTCGATCTGGCGGTCGTGGTCAACAACGCTGGAGAGGCGGACCTGAGCGGCGAGCTGAGCCTGGAGATTCTCGACCTATCGGACCAGAGCAGCCTCGACTCTGAATTCGGTCTCGATGCCACAAAGAGCCGGGGAGTTGCATTTTCGGTGTCTCCGGGCGGCGGAACGCGCCTCGACTTTCCAGTCACCGTGCCTCCAAGAGTTGGCGGTGTGGCCTTTCGGGTCACGGCGAAGGCAGGAGACTTCAGCGATGGCGAGCTTCGCCCCCTGCCGGTATTACCAGGGCGGATGCACCTGAGTCAGTCCCGTTTCGTGACTCTGCGGGATGCCGAGCGGCGGGAGATGAGTTTCGCCGAGCTGATCGCCGAAGACGACCCGTCGAGAATCGACGAGCAGCTCGTCGTGACGCTCGATGCGCAGCTCTTCTACAGCGTTCTGCAGGCGCTGCCCTACCTGGTGCAGTACCCGTACGAGTGCACCGAGCAGACACTGAACCGCTTTCTGTCGACCGGAATTGTCTCCTCGATCTACGAGCGCTATCCGTCCGTGGCCAGGATGGCGAAGAAGATGGCCGAAAGGGAGACACGGCTCGAGACCTGGGACCAGGTCGATCCGAATCGAAAGCTGGCCCTGGAAGAGACGCCGTGGCTGATCGAAGCCCGTGGTGGAGTGGAGGA
>JARFQS010000373.1 GCA_029287645.1 Thermoanaerobaculia bacterium
GACAACTTCTGTGCGTCCACCCAGCTCGCTCAGCATGCCCTCCAACTCCTGGGGCGTGCCGGTCAGAATCGGGAAGGTCTTCCAGTGAATCGGAATCACTTTGCGAGCTTCCAGGAACCGGCAGGCCCTGGCGGCGGCTTCAGGGCCCATCGTGAACAAGTCACCGATCGGAACGAAGGCCAGCTCGGGGCGATGCATCTCCGCGATCAGCTGCATGTCCGAGAAGAGTCCTGTGTCGCCGGCGTGGTAGACCGTATATCCCCCGGGCAGCTCGACGACGTAACCGCTCGCCGTGCCGCCGTAGAGGATGTGGTCGCCATCCAGGATGCCGCAGGAGTGATCGGCCCTGACCATCGTCACCTTGCAGCCGAGCACGCTCTGGCTGCCACCGATGTTCATGGCCGAGGTATTGGCCACACCCTTGCTTTCCAGCCAGTGACAGGTTTCGAAGTTGGCGACCACGATCTCCGGTTGGTACCGCTCGGCCAGCTCCACGGCATCGCCAATATGGTCGAAATGGGCGTGGGTCACGAGCATGGCATCGATGCGCTCGAACTCCTTGAGCTCGTCGGGGCAAGCCGGATTGCCATCGACCCATGGGTCGATCAGCAGCACCTTGCCATCGGGCATGTCACAGCGCACCGTAGCGTGACCAAGATAGGTGAATTTCGGGCGATCTTGCTGCGTCATCGTCTTCCTCCTCGAGGCTTCCTAGGCTCTTCTGGTAAGACCCCGCAACTCCCGGCGGGTCCCTTCAGATGCTCCATCCAATACGGTACCACCTCGAGAGCCGGTGCACTGCAAACTTGACACGCGGCCTGCCGATCTCTATCTTGAGCAGGCGAAGGTCTTCTTCGAGACCGCTTATGAAGAGTCGACGCATCATCTGCACTTTGGCAGGGGTACTCCTGCTGCTCACCTCGCCGGTGGCCTGGGGCTGTGAGTCCACGGACATGGCGAGCTGCCAGATGGCCGCCTGCCCGATGTCCAGCGGGGAGAGCCCGATGCCTCCTTGTCATGAGGGCTTCGGGGCCGAACAGGACCTTGGATCCACGAGCCCGACGCTCGGTGCCTGCTGCCAGGCTCCCCTCGATCGTGAGCCCATCGACTCGACACCGGTCAGCCAATTGGACCTGACCTCTTCCCTCCTCCCTGCCGGGGCTGCTGCGGAGGCCCCGCAAGAACGGCCCGCCACGCAGGCGAATGCCGACACTGTGGCATCACAGAGACACGAACTGGGGCGCTACACGCTCCTGTCCTCGTTCTTGATTTGATCCTCCTCTAGAGCGAACTGTGCCGGCTCGCCATCCCAGAGGATGGCGAAACATCGAACACAGGTCTCTTTGGAGGATCCAGTGCATTCAAGACACTCATCTTGTCTCGCCCTCGCCTGTCTGCTGGCGGCGGCGGCGCAAGGACAGCAGACAGAACCAGACCGACACCACTCCCCCCACGGTGAGAAGACGACAGCTGCCCAGGTCCCTGCTCCGGCGGACTGGATTCAACAAAACCAGGCCGACCGCCAGCTCGGTGCCCTGCTTGCCGAGGCTCTCGAAAGGAATCCGGGAGTGGCAGCTGCCGATGCTCGAGCTCGGGCCGCCGCACATCGGGGCAAGGCAGACAGTGCGCTGCCCGACCCCGTCTTGGGTGTCACGGCGTTCCTGAAGAGCCCCGAGACCCGAACCGGCCCCCAGATCCTGACCCTGAACCTCCTTCAGGAGCTGCCCTGGCTCTCGAAGCTCGACCTGGAAGAGCAGGTCCATCTGTTCAATGCGGCTGCTCTCCGTGCCGATGCCGAAGCCCAGCGCCTCGCTCTCGTCACCGAGATCCGTCGTCTCTATTACGAGTTGGCTTTCCAGACCCGGCAGAGGGAGATCACTCAGGACTTTCTCGATCACCTTCGCCAGCACGAATCGATCTCGCAGTCACGCTACGCCACAGGGATCGGCGCCAGCCAGGATGTCATCAAGATTCAAGCCGAGATCACGCTCGCCGAGAATTTTCTGCTCGACACCGATCAGCGGCGGATCGAATTGGAAGCCAGGATCAATGACCTCAGGGACCGGCCCGCTTCGACGATGATCCTGCCGGCCCATCTGCCTCCAGGTGATGAGATTGGCCTTCAGTACGCGGAGCTTCTCGACGTCGCGATGGAGTCTCGCCCGGAAATCAGCGCGGCCGATGCCCGCATTGCCGCTACTGAAGCTCGGCTCCAACAATCCGAAAAGGTCTACCGGCCCAACTTCAAGGTCGGCCTGACCTACACCTTTGTAGATCCCCGCCAGGATCCAGCCGGAAGGGTCATGCCGCCGGACGGCAACGGCGACGACATCTTCGGGATTCAGGGAGGCATCAGCATTCCGCTTTGGCGCAAGAGCCTCGACGCCCGAGTCGAGGAGGCCAGTCAGATGGAGCTCTCCGCCCGGGAGGCCAAGCGCGAGACCGTAGCCGGAATCCGAGCCTCGATTGGCGACCTGATGCAGAGACTCCCCCTCTCCTGGCAGCAGCTGCGCTTGTTGGAGGACATTTTGGTCCTGCAGGCCGAAGAGTCCGTCGCATCCGCGCAATCCGGCTACGTCTCCGGAACCTTCAACGCTCTCGACCTGCTCGATGCCGAGCACGTGCTGTTCGATGCCGAAACCGCAATCGCGCGTGCCCGAGCCGACTATGCCATCCAGCTTTCGCGACTCGAGGGAGCGGTGGGACGACCGATTCGCGATCTCACAAACATGGAGTCACCAAGCTCATGACGTCACCGAACTCGCCAGCCAAGTTCCTCTTGTGGGCTCTTCTGCTGGTCGCTGCCAGCTTCGCGATTTTCTACCTGCTGTTCTTCGATCCTTGGGGGGTCCACCCCATCGACGGGTGGCTACAAGCCCGCCTCGACTATCACACCGGTGCAATGGACAAGGGCTCCCCGAACCAGAACGGGGACCTCTGGACCTGCCCCATGCATCCCCACATCCTGGAGGAAGAGCCGGGCACCTGTCCCATCTGCGCCATGGACCTGGTGCCGGTGAACGGTGAAGGGGCCTCTCGCGCCGCACCGCCAGCCGAGGGAGACCGCGAGATCCTGTTCTACCGCAATCCGATGGACCCGACCCTTACCTCGACGGTTCCTGCCAAGGACGAGATGGGTATGGACTACGTGCCGGTCTATGCCGACGAGATGGAGCAGGAAGCCGCTCACGGCGCCACGGTCAGCATCGATCCCATTGTCGTCCAGAACATGAACGTCCAGACCGCCCTCGTCGAGAGGCGAGATCTGAGCCAGGAGATCCGCACCGTCGGCTATCTCGAATACGACCAGGAGCGCATGGTGACCGTCACCACGAAGTACTCCGGCTGGGTCGAGAAGGTCTACGTCAACTACATTGGCGAGCCGGTCGAAAAGGGCCAACCACTGTTCGAGATCTACTCGCCCGAGCTCGTCCAGACCCAGCAGGAGCTGCTCTCCGCCATCGAATACGCCGGAAAGTTCGACAGCACGAGCACCGGAGCGGGCCGGCGGGCGAGCGCGCTGGTCGACTCCGCGAGAGAGCGGCTCCGCTACTGGGATATCTCGTCCGAGCAAATCGACACCCTGGAGCGCACCGGCGAGGTCATCCGAACGCTGCAGGTAGTGGCGCCGGCCTCCGGCCTGATCATGAAGCGAATGGCGGGGCTCGAAGGCATGGC